>CAJPSE010000006.1 GCA_905373185.1 uncultured Fretibacterium sp. | reverse complement strand
CTCTGGGTTCGATGGCCCAAGCCCCTTCTGGTGGATGGCGACGGCCTGTTCGCCCTGTCCGGCGACGCGGGCGAGGCCTGTCTCCCCCGGGGCGACGCGGTGCTGACCCCCCATGAGGGCGAGGCCGCCCGCCTTTTGGGGACCTCGTCGGATGCCGTGCGAGGCGACCGCCTGAGCGCGGCGCGGCGTCTGGCGGAGCGGTGGGGCTGCGTGCTGCTCAAGGGGAGCCCCACGATTGTGGCCTGGCGCGGGGAGGAGACGGCCCGCCGCTTGAGCTGGGGCGGGCCGGAGCTCTCCGTCCCGGGCTCGGGCGATGTGCTCTCAGGCTGCATCGGGGCCCTCCTGGCGATGGGACTTGCAGCACAGGACGCGGCGCTGTTGGGCGCCTCCCTGCACGGAATGGCGGGGGCCCGCCTGCGCTCCGGAGGCGTGGACGGCGTGCTGGCCTCCGAGATTGCGGACGCCCTGCGCCCCGCGATGGAGGCGCTGCGCTCATGAGGCGCCGGCGGGTGGACTGGGACGAGGAGATTCGGAAGACGGACCGCATTCGCAGGAGAGGGTTCGCCCTGAGCGCCCTGAGCCTCGCCGTGGCCCTGGGGGTCATCTTCGGGGTGGGTCGGATGGGCGGCATCGACGTCTCCATGCCGCGCAAGGTCGTCGCGATCGCCTGTCTGGTCCTCGGCGTCTTCCTGTTCCGCGTCGTCCTGAGGCGTCGCGAGCGCCTGCTGCGGGAGCGCGAGGAGAGGGAATCAAAGGAAAGAGAATCCGAGGAGAGGGAACCTTGAGAGCGGCGTTTCGGATCGTCTCCCGATCCGAGGCGGCGACGCGGCGCCTCGGGCAGGTCCTGGGGAGGGCCCTGCTGCCCGGCGTGACCGTGTTGCTCTCGGGGGATCTGGGGGCCGGCAAGACCGCCTTCGTCAAGGGGGTGGGGGACGCGCTGGGAGTTGCCGGCGTGCGCAGCCCCTCCTTTACCCTGATCAACGAGTACCGCACGGAGCGCTTCCTCCTGGCCCATGCGGACCTCTATCGTCTGGACCCCGAGGGGGTGGACGAGCTGGGCCTGGAGGAGTACGCCGGGGCCGAGGATGCCGTGCTGATGGTGGAGTGGCCGGAGCGCTGGCGCTTCCCGCCGGGGACGGAGGTGCTGAACGTGGCACTGGGCGTTCGGGGGGAGGAGGAACGCGTGTTCGAGGTCCGCTCCGTCGGGGAGCGGGCGGACGAGGCGGCGGACGCCCTGTTCGCCGGTGCGAGGGACTGCCCCGGCGCGGAGCTTTTATAAAAGGCAGGGAATTCTTCGATGAAAGACGATGTGATGCTGGTCCTGGATTGCAGCCTGCGCCTCACCGGAGCGGCCGTCGCCCGGTGCGGCACGGTCCTGGCGCAAGAGAGCGCGGACCTTGGGCGGCGGCAGGCAGCGGAGCTGCCCCTGATGGCGGAGCGCGTCCTGGCGGCGGCGGGCATGGCGTTCGCCGACGTCGGACTGACGGCGGTGACGAGCGGCCCCGGGTACTTCACGGGCATCCGTGTGGGCGCCGCCTATGCGGCGGCGCTGGCCTACGGGCTGGGGGTGCGGATCGTCCCCGTATCGTCCCTGGAGATGCTGGCCTCGTCCCACCCAGCCTTTTCGGCCGGGACTTTTTCGGAGGAATCGGAGGGGGAGGTCCTGGCGGTGGTCTACGCGGGGCGCGGTTTCGTCTACGCGGCCTCGTTCGGCTCCGGGTCCGACGCCCTTCCCGTGGGCGAGTACGGAGGGGAGCCCCTGGAGGCGTGGATGAAGGGGCATTCGGGGGCCGTCGCGGTCTCCGAATGCCCCGGTCGGGCTGCCGAGGCCGCGGGGCTGACCTTCCCCATCGTCCCGATTCGCCCGGACGTCGCGAGGGCGGCCGAGTTGGCGTGGGCCCAGCGCGCCCGCGCGGTCTTGCCCCTCGAGTTCCGGGCCGTGTACTGCCGGGCGCCCCAGGGAACGGTTTGATCTGCATTTTCTCGTTCATGTTCCCGTCGCCGATCCGTTCGCCGTCGGCGGCTTTCCCGGCATGTTTTTTCTCCATGTTTTTCCTCGGCCCGCAGCCATCCCCATACCGATGGAAAAGGGCGGGGCCCCGTCCTTGACAAGGACTGCGGAAATACGCACAATGGTCGGTGGAATCGAACCATTTCTCGCGCCGGGGCGTCCCGGAACGACGGACGGAGGTCACGGACAATTGCACACCAACGCTGAAAAGGCCGTGGAGGTCAAGGGCTTCTCCTTCTGGTACCGGGGCTCCGAGTCCCCGGCCCTGGATTCGCTCGATCTGGAGGTGGAGCGCGGCCGCTTCGTCGTGATCATGGGCGAGAGCGGCGCGGGGAAGTCCACCCTCGCCAACAGCCTGAACGGACTGATTCCCCACTTCGTCCGGGGCCGGTACGAGGGCTCCGTGACGGTGGGCGGCCTCTCGGCCAGGGAGACCCCCGTCAGCCGGATGGCCCGCGAGATCGGCCTGGTCTTCCAGGACTTCGAGGCCCAGCTCTTCTCCACCAACGCGGGGCTCGAGGTCGCCTTCGGTCCCGAGAACTTCGGCGTGCCGAGGCCCGAAATCGCCCTTCGCATCGGCGACGTGCTGCGGACGGTCAACCTGGAGGGCTTCGAGGGGCGGCATCCTGCCACCCTCTCCGGAGGCCAGAAGCAGCGCCTGGCCATCGGCTCCGTCCTGGCCGCGCACCCGTCGGTGCTGTGCATGGACGAGCCCACCACGGACCTGGACCCCATGGGGAAGGTCGAGGTCTTCTCCATCGCGCGGAGGCTGAGCGCCCAGGGGGACCTGACCCTGATCATCATCGAACACGAGACCGAGGAGGCGCTGCACGCCGAGCGCCTGGTCCTGATGAAAAAGGGGCGCATCCTCGCCGACGGGACACCCGGGGACCTGCTGCGGGACGCGGCGCTCGTCGCGGAGGCCGGGATACGCCCTTTGCAGGTCCCCCAATACTTCGCGGCGCTGAACGTCTGCCCCGCGGAGGAGCTGCCGCTGCTCCCCGACGAGGGGGCGGAGCTCTTCCACAGCAAGGGGCTCTCCCTCGACGACGCGCGCTGCCGGGAGCTCTCGGAGCGCGACGCCGCGCGGGAGAGGAGCTATGGGGAGGCGGTCGTCGAGGTCGAGGACCTGAGCCACGTCTACCCCAACGGCGGGACCGCAGTGAGCGGCGTGACCCTGAGTATCCGACAGGGTGAGTTCGTGGCCATCCTGGGGCACAACGGAAGCGGCAAGACCACTCTGGTGAAGCACTTCAACGGCCTCCTGCTCCCGAGCGGCGGCCGGGCGCTGGTCCGGGGCAGGGACACCGCGAAGCACTCGGTCTTCGAGATCGGGAAGGAGGTGGGGTACGTCTTCCAGAACCCGGACCATCAGATATTTGCGGACAACGTATTCGACGAGGTCGCGTTCAGCCCCAGGATTCGCGGATGCTCCGCGGAGGAGGTGGCGTCGCGCGTAACCGAGGCCCTCGAGGCCGTCGGGCTCCAGGGCTACGAGAAGAGGGATCCCTTCACGCTCGGAAAGGGAGAGCGTCAGCGGGTCGCGGTCGCCTCCGTGCTCTCGGCCCGGCCCGGCGTCATCATCCTGGACGAGCCCACCACGGGGCTCGACTACGGCGAGCAGAGGCGGATGATGGAGCTGATCCGGAAGCTCAACGAGGCGGGGCAGACCATCATCATGATCACCCACACCCTGTGGGTGGTGGCGGAGTACGCCCACCGCATCGTGGCGATGCGGGGCGGCCGGGTGGTGATGGACGGCCCCACGCGGCAGGTCCTGGCGCACGAGGAAGAGCTGGCCGCCTCGCACCTGAGGCCGCCCCATATCGTCAGCCTGGGCAACCGCCTGGGACGGACGGTCCTCTCCGTGGAGGAGCTGGTGCGCTGCACCCGCATGCCTGACATGCCTAAAAACGGCCGCTCCCCCCAAAATGCCGCGGGCTCCGCCGAAAAGGGCGCCATCGAAAGGAGGAACGCCTGATGGACCTGTTCCTCTACCTCGACAGGGACACCCCGATTCATCGGCTCGACCCTCGCACCAAGATACTGCTGACGCTGCTGAGCTTCGCCATGGCCCTGATGTTCCGGGACATCCCGGTCCTGCTCGTGGTGACGGTCCTGGTGCTGTTCGTCGGGTCCCTGGGGCGCGCGCTTCCGAACCTCGGGCGCATTCGCGGCGTGCTGATCATGATCGCCGTGTTCTGCCTGACGATCTGGCCCCTGGCGCGCGGCGAGCTCTCGCTCTCCGGGGTGCTCTACGGTGCGATGGTCGCCCTCAAGACGGACCTCATGATCGTGGCGGGCATGGTCTTCCTGAGTACCACCAAGATCGAGGAGATCGCCGAGGGGCTGGTCAGGCTGCACCTTCCCTACAGGGGGGCCTTTGCCTTCGCCACGGCCATCCGTCTGGTGCCCATGATCGTGGAGACGAGCCACACCATCATCCAGGCGCAGAAATCCCGAGGGCTGGACCTGGACTCGGGGAACTTCCTGGAACGCATACGCAGGCACGTCCCGCTGGTGATCCCCACGCTCGTGTCCCTGATCCGGAGCACCAACGTCTTCTCCATGGCGCTCGAGTCCAAGGGGTTCGGCTACAGCCCCAAACGCACGACGCTGCTGGACCTGCGGCTCGGGAGGGGCGACTGCGCCGCGATAGTCCTGGGGCTTGGCGTCTTCGCGGCCCTGTTGGTCCTGAAGCTGGCCCCCGGGGCCTATGCCGCGTGGGCCGCCTTCTTCCCATGGGGGAGTTTCTAACGAAGAGTTTTCGGGGCTTTGCCCCGAACCCCATCCGGAAGGCTGAGCCTCCCGGAACCCACCGAAACGAAAAGGAGCGGATGATTGATGAAAGATGTATTCTCCATGTGGGGAAAGACCAAGATGGTCGTCCTCGTAGCGCTGTGCGCCGGCCTGTACGCGGCCCTGCTGATCCCGTTCAAGGGCTTCGTCCTGATACCCGGCGTGACCGAGTTCCGTCCTGCAAGCGCACTGCCGGTCGTCATGGGGCTCCTGTTCGGGCCCGCCGGGGCCTGGGGCTCGGCCATCGGGAACCTGATCGGGGACTTTTTCGGGTCGCTCGGGGTCGGGAGCCTCTTCGGTTTTTTCGGGAACTTCATCTTCGCCTACGTCCCCTATAAGATCTGGACCAACCTCGGTCTCGTCCCCAAGGGCGATCTCGAGCCCAGCGTGACCACCCACAGGAAGGCCGCGGCCTACGTCGTCGCAGCTCTTCTGGGCTCCATGGGCTGCGCGCTCACCATCGCCTGGGGGCTCGAGCTGCTGGGCATGGTGCCCTACGCGGCCTTGGGCACCATCATCATGCTGAACAACTCCATTCCGTCCATCGTGCTGGGGCTTCCCATCCTGATGGTGCTCTACCCGCGCGTCAAGAAATGGGACCTTCTCTGGACAGACGTCGTGGACGAGGCGGACCAGCCCGTGCCGGGCGCCACGTCGAAGATCGGCGCCTTCTTCATGATCGTCAGCATCCTTGGCGGCTGGGCCGGCGGCCTGGGCCTGGCACTGGGGGCCGGACAGGCCCTGCTGTACGGCGGATTCGAGGCAGGCGGCGCCGTCGGCTCACTCGGAGTCGTCCTGGTGGCCGGGCTCGGAACGGTGGGGATGATCCTCTCGTCCTTCGTCCAGACGACGGGAAAGACCTCCGGCCGCTAGCGGCACGAAAGGCTTCGGACCAAGGGGTGGTCAATAAGTGCTTTACGTGTAATAATTTATTGAGAGACCGAAGTTTTTAGGGAAGCGCCGATTGAATACGGGAACGTGCCCTGCGCTTCCTCGAGGGAGGTGGGGCGGGTGTCAAGTAAATCTTGGAAACGGCGTATCTTGCTGGTCCGGCATGGTCAGACCGATTGGAACCTGCGTTATTGCTTTCAGGGCCAGACGGACGTTCCCCTGAACGCCGAGGGGGTGGCCCAGGCGGAACGCCTGGCGGAGCGCTTTGCGCAGTGGCCCGCGGAGAAAGTCTATTCCAGCCCCCTGCAGCGGGCGCTGAGCACGGCACAGACCCTGGCAAAGCCTCGCGGGCTCGGGACCGTGGTGTTGGATGGCTTGAAGGAGATCCATTTCGGGTCCTGGGAGGGACGCTCCATTCGGGCGATGGAACGGGAGGAGAGGGGCGCGTTTCGGACCTGGATGCGCGACCCCTTTTTTAACATGCCGCCCGGCGCCGAGACCTGGGAGTCCATAAGGGACCGGGTGGAGAGGGCCCTTGAGATGATTCTGGAGGAGCCGCATGAGCGGATTGCCATCGTGACCCACGGCGGCATCATCAGGGCGCTCTTCGCGGTGCTGCTGGGGCTCGATCCGCATACCGTCTGGCGCCTCAGGGTCTTCAACTGTTCCATGAGCGGGGTGGAGCTTGGGTCGGACGGGCCGGCCCTCGCCTTCTCGAACGACGACCTGCATCTGCGTTGGGCGTCCGGAAGTGGATGTGGAGATACCGAAGGGCGCCCGTTGCCCTTGTGGTGAAATAGCGGCGCGGCCAGGCACAACTATGATTTGGAAAACGAGGCGATCCTCTGCCCCCATGGAGGAGAGGACGGAAGAGAGAACATCGGCTTCACTGAGCCCCGAGAGGGAAAGGGCCCTGTGGGCGCTCTGCCGCTCTGGCGACGCGGATGCCCGCGAGGAACTGATCGTCGACTACCGGCCCCTTGTCTTTTGGGTCGCGGGGCGAATCCATGCGGCCCCCTCCTTGAGACAGGATCTCGTCCAGGAGGGGATGCTGGCCATGATCGGGGCCGTGGATCGCTTCGACCCCGACCGGGACCTGAAGTTCGCCACCTATGCCTGCCACCGGATCCGGGGGCAGATGCTCAATATGCTGGAGCGTTCGGAGCGCCGTGCCCCGGTCCCCGTGCCGGACGAGTGGCTCGAGGTCGACCCCGCGCCAGGGGACGAGGACTGGCTGGATGTCGCCGAGAGCATCGGCCGCCTGCGGGGGCGTGAGGCGGAGGTGGTCTCCGCCCTCTTTTTCGAGGGAAAGGACCCAAAGGCCGTGGCCGACGAGCAGCACATGGACGTCAGCCACGTGTATCGTCTGAGGCGCAGCGCCGTCGCCCGCATTCGGAGCTGGCTGGGGCTGCCCTCCGCCCGTAATGCCGCGGAAGCGGGGATGAAGGGATAGGTTGGAGGGATAAGGCCGGATGAAAAGCGGCAGCCGGGGCTGCTGTTCATGGAGGTGAGTGCCGTGGCGTTCGAGTGGAAGGACCTTGCGGAGGACTTTTCGGACCGGCAGCGTGCTATCGTGGGCGAGGCTTTTTACGACGAGGTGGTGCGCACGATGTCGCAATGGGAGGACTTGGGCGACGCACTGGAGGTGGCCTGCGGCGACGGAGGCTTTACCTCGCTTTTTGTGTCCAAGGCGCGGCACCTGGTGGCGACGGACCTGGAGGAGGCCATGTGCCGCGTGGCCCGGGAGAGGCTCTCAACCTGGCCCCACGCGGAGGTGCGTCAGGCGGATCTCTTCGACCTGCCCTTTGGCGAGAAGAGCTTCGACACGGTGCTGGCCCTCAATATTCTGCACGTCCTTCCCAACCGGACGGGTGCACTGCGTGAGATGCGCCGGATGCTGCGGGAGGGAGGACGCCTGCTGCTTATGGACTTCGGCACCGACGGCATGTCCTTCGACGAGATCATGGCGATGGCCGGGCGCTATCAGAGGGCCTTCGGCCCTGTAGAGGACAGGAAGCAGCCCGTGTCCTTCGATCAGCTGGCGGAAGAGATCGAAACGTCGGGATTCGAGATCCTGAATCAGGAGCGCCTGTGCTCGCCCACGGGGGCCGCGCTGGTTTTGGAGGCACGGCGGAAGGAGACAGACTGAGGAAGGCCCGATTTAGATCGGAGCGTTCCTTATTTTCTGGAGTGGAAGAGATAGAACGACCCCCCTCTCAGGAGGGGGGTCGATTCGTCTCCGAGAAAGGACGGGGCTTCAGGGTTTTCCGCGCAGGACAATTGGCAGGGCAGCCAGAAGGATCAGACCTGCGAATCCCGTGTTACAGCCGCTTCCTCCGGAATGCCCGGACGTTTTCTTATCGGGCTGATTGTTGTCGGGGTCGGGGTTGGAGCGGGGAACGCTGCCGAGCGCCAGTCCCTCCGACCCCAGGCTCTTTTCCAGCATGGAGCCGTCCTTGAACCGGAAGCACACGGCCGAGATCGCAGCCTTGTCCAAAGCGGAAGCGGGAACCCGTCCTTCCAGCTTCAGCCGGTATTCCTGACTTTCCTTCGTTTGAACCAGGAAGGTGAACGCCCCGACCGGGTTGCCGTCCCAGGCCAGACTGCAGGTGACGCCGCCTACAAAATGGGAGGACGCGCTGGCATATACGGCGTCGGGCTGGGACGAGAGCCTCACCGGGCAGATCAGAGAAACGCTGGAGAACCCCTGGCTGTCCGGGACCCCGATTGTCGCCGTCCAGCGGGCGGGGTCGATGGGGAGCTCCACGGATTCCTGAGGAAGCTGGGGACTGGGCTTTGGCTGCGGCTCGGGCCTGGGCTGCGGCTCGGGCTTTGGCTGCGGTTTCGGTGTCGGCTGTGGTTCGGGCCGAGGCTGTGGCTGGGGTTCGGGCCGAGGCTCGGGCTTGGGTTGCGGTTCTGGTTTGGGCTTGAGCGACGGGTCGGGAGGAACCTCGGGATAGCGCGTATTCAGCCATTCGAGAGCTCCCTTGACGTTGAGAAAGCCATGGGCGGAGAGCTTTTGTTCCTTCGGATTGATCCCCTGATAGTCGTCTTTTGTCGGAAAGGGCTTGGCGACGGGATTGACACTCGGCTTTGCCCCCTTGAGGATGGCCTCCTTGAGCTCGTGGGCTTTGAGGGTAGGAAACTTCGACATCAACAGCCCGGCCGCTCCCGCCACATGGGGGGCGGCCATGGAAGTTCCCGACATGAACCCATAGAGTCCATACGTGCTTCCGTATCCCGGGCCCTCGACTCCCTTGGGCGTCGTGCTGTAGATCTTCATTCCTGGAGCCGCCACGTCGACTTTCGTCTGGCTCCAGTTGGAGAAATACGCCCCCTTCCCCCCCTCTGCCATGGCGCCGACGACGATCATGTTGTTCAGCCCCGTGAAGGACGCGGGATAACAATACTCCCCTCTCCTGAAACGGGGCCGGAAAAGAGACTCCGAGTCGCTGAACGGGGCGGGTTCCCCTACCTCCAGCCCCTCGTTCCCGGCCGCTACGACAATGACGATGCGATCCGTATCGTCCAGCGCCTTGTAGGCCCGCCACTCCGCGGAATCCTTTTCCATCTCCTCGGGGGATTCCGCGCTGTAACCGCCCAGGGAGAGGTTGACCGCCGCAATTTTGAGGGCCGGCTGGCTGCGAAGAAGGCCAAGCAGCCTGTCAAGCCCCCTGATGACGGTGGATGTCGAGCCCGAACCATTTGCGTCCAGGACCTTGAACGCGATGACCTTACTTCGCCAGCTGACCCCGGCGACCCCTTTCTGATTGTCGCCGACGGCTCCGATGATCCCGCTCACGTGGGTGCCATGCCCCGCATCGTCCTCGTAGGCGTCTTCGGCGTAGAAGGGCGAGAAACAACGGCTGTTGAGCGTGTCGATGTTGTCCTTCAGGTCCTCGTGTCCGGTCGCGATCCCCGTATCGAGTACGGCGACGCGGACGGAATCGTCTCCCGTCGTCTCGCTCCATGAAGCCGGCGCGTCGATGTCCCTCATGCCCCAGAGCTTGTCGAAATAGGGGTCGTTGGGGATTTTCTCCTCCAGCGCGTACAGGGGGCGGTTAGGGGATATGGCAAGGACACTGGGGTTTCCCTTCAGCGATGCCGTCAGCTGTTCCGTCGTCCTGCCATCTGCATGCAGCAGTACGAAAACTCCATCCACGGACTCCGAGAGCTCCCCATAGGTTCGGACGACCCGTGCTCCTGCCGCCGCGGCTTCGGCAGCGACGTGGAACTGGGTCACGCCCCGCAGGGCGGAGCTGTGAGTCAGGCGTTCGCCGGAGTTGTTGCGGAACAGAACGATCACCTCCCCGGGGTTGGCCGGTTTCGCTTCCAGGGGACCTGAGCACAGAAGCACGAACACGCAGCTGCAGATAAGGGCAAAGTATTTTTTCGTCATGACATGAAGCCTCCCGAATGGGTCGGATCTACAGGGGCGCACTGCCCCCGCCTGCGGCAGAACAAGGGGATGCCTGCGAGAACGATGAAGGCAAAGGGGAATGAGCTGCATCCGCCCCCCGAACTTCCCGTCCCCCTCTTATCGCTGTTATCGGGAGTTTCCGGCGTGGAATCGGCGCGAGGGACGCTGCGAAGGGGCAGCCCCTCCGAGCCGAACTTCTTCTCGGATGCGGAGCCATCCTCGAAATAGAAGGTGATCCCCCTGATCGCCGCCTTGTCCAACTCCGCGTCCAGAACCCGTCCGATCAGCTCCAGCCGATACTTGTGCTTCTTCTCCATCGTCACGGACATGACGGTCCCAGCACCCTCCCCGTCCCTGACAAGCCTGTAGGACTCTATGCCGTTGACGAAGTTCGAGGCGTCGACGCGCACAGAAACGGGTTGATTGAGGAAGCTCACGCCGCAGGAGAGGGAGATGCCACGCTCACCCCTGTCGTTGGGAGCTCCGACTTCCACGTTCCAACCGGCAGGATTCTCCGGGACGTCCACACCGATGTCCTGCGAGATCTCGGGTTGAGGTTGGGGCTTCGGATCCGGATGGGGCTTCGGATTCGGTTGGGGATCCGGCTGGGGCTGTGGATTGGGCTTGGGATCCGGCTGGGGCTGTGGCGCAGGGGCGTTCCCGGACAGGATGGTCAGGGGCAGTGAGGCGGACAGCAGGGAGCCGTTCTTGAGCCGCACATCGAGCGTCAACGTCCCGTCCACAATGCCCTCCAGGGGCTTGAAGATCAGGGCAATATCCGTGCTTGTGACAGGGTCCATCCACCAAGTCCATTTCGTGTCGGGGCGGCCATCCTTGCCACGATAGGATGGAACGGCCCTGTCCACGGTCGCGATCTCGGCGTCGCCGATCAGACGGTAATGAAACGTGCGTACCTCGCCGATATGGAGCCTGGTGTCCGGCTGGCCCACGATCTCCAGCCCGGTGAACCGTATCTCCTCGAATCCCGCCGATATGCTGTGATCGCGGGAGACCCCTTCGAACTTATAGTCGTACTCCGTGCGGCCGGAGGCATCCGGCAGGAGGGCCCCGTCGACCCGGACGCTGGCGATCTGGAAGCCCTTGTCCGCGCGAATGGCGAAGGAGCGATCCGTTCCCCTCTTCACGGAGATCTCCCCGGAGGGCTCGATGCTGCCCCCGAGGTCGGCCGCCGCGGAGATGACGAACTCCGTTCCGGGAACCGTTGCGTTTACCTCGAAGGATCCGGCATCCGCCCTTCCAGAACGCTTCAGTCCCCTCTGGTCCGCCGAGACACAGGAGAGGAGCCCCTCCTTCTGCATCTTCGACAGGGAACTCCTCTGCAGTTTCCCTTCCAGCTCCGTGCCGTTCATGCCGATATCGACGGCGGAGCTTCCAGCCACGATGGCGCAGGTCTCAGTCGAACCGCCATTGTCGGCCAATGGTTGAATTTTTGCGTCCCCGGACACGACGTTTTCCGGAGTGGCCCTCGAATAGTTGAAGTCCCCCTTGACGACGCAGTGGCTTACGAGGAACCTCCCGACCCTTTCGTGATAACCGATCTCACCGCCCTCGTTCTCCCAGAGGATGCCGTTCAGAATGAAGGGCTCGACCCCCTGTTCGGCGTAGAAGGCGCCGCCCTCCGTGCTCTTGTTCCTCAAAAAGGTACAGTGCGTCAAAACGGGCGCCGTCCTGGGAGTGGAGTTCCCCCCATTCTCCGCGTACGCTCCGCCGCCCCTTGGGGCTTCGTTTCTGAAGAAGGTGCAGTTCGTGAGCGCCGGGGACCCGACGGACTGAAAGAAGCCGCCGCCGCATCTCGAGGCGTAGTTCTGCGAGAAGGTGCAGTTGTACAGGGAAATCGCGGTGCGCTCCATGACGGCGACCCCTCCGCCCAGCCCCCTGCCGTTTTTGGAGGATGTCCGGTTGCCGACGAAGGTGCAGTCCCTCACCTCGGCAGCACTGTCGTAATAGAGATAAAGCCCGCCTCCACGGGTGTCGACCTTGCTTTGTTCGCCGCACTCCGCGGAGTTTCCCTTGAAGGTGCAGGCGACGATGCGCGGGCTCGCCGTCATGACGCCCATCCCTCCGCCGAAGGCTTCCGCCGAGTTCCCCTCGAAGAGGCAGCCCTTCACCGTGGATCCGAACGCTCCGGCCTTGCCGATCTTTCCGAACTCGAACAGGCCGGCTCCCCCCTGATCGGCCCTGTTCTTTTTAAAGACACAGTTTTCGACCCTGGGGCTGCCCTCGCGGCTGGCCATGCCGCCGCCTGACTTGGCCAGGTTGCCCTGAAAGATGCAGTTCGATATCCTTGGGGAGCCCGATAGGCTCAAGCCTCCGCCCTTGCCCGTCGGATTGCTGCCCCCGGTGATGGTCACGCCGTCGAGAACGGTACTCTCCGTGCATTTTGCACCCTTCACCACGACGGTGCTGTTCGTCCCCTTGATACCCTCCCAGGAGGCCGTCGCGCCGCTTCCGTCCTTTTCGTCGTCGTTATGGAGGTCGCCGGTGAGAATCGTCACGTGCGCCTTGGGGTCCCGCCCGCTTCGGTCCTTCTCGTCTCCGTTGAACCCTCCGTAGATCGCCACCCCGCCCCCGAGGACGAACGCCGACGCCGGATCGCCCGAGTGGCTGGGCCGATAACTGCCACCGGCAACCCAGAACTCCGTCCCCGCTTCAGCGGAGGAAAGCGCAGCGGAAAATTCTTTTTCTCCCAACGCGCGCTCCCAGGAGGACCCGTCCCGGTCCGCTTCCATGCTTGCCCCGTTCGGTGTGACCCGGAGTACCTTTTCGGCCGCCCCGATGGGGCGGGGGAAAAGCAGCGAGACAAAGGCTAGCGCCGTCGCAGCGCGAATCGTAAAACTCTTTCTCACTTTCAGGAACTCCCTTCGGAAGAAATTGTCCCGAATCTCAGACTCTTCGATTCGGACACACCTCGAAACAAAGCAGAAGGCCGCCCTGTGGAGATGGGAGGAACGGCCTTCCGCCTTGGGTCAACGGTTCAAAAAAATTTCAGGTCGAGTTTACCGCGCTTTTTTCCCGAATCGTGATGCCATGGGCACCAGGGCCAATGCCGCAAAGGAGAGAAGCCCGGTGTCGCACCCGCTGCTGCCGCCTTTCTTTTCCGTGTCGGGGGAAGGAGATGTTTTCTTCATCCCCTTCAACGGAATCCCCGAGGACGGCAGGGGCAGGCTCCGTTCCCCCGAACCGTCGGAGGGCGTGTAGAGGATACCCGTGATCGCAGCCTTATCCCTGTCCGCCGTTTCGAACTCCCCGGAGGCCCTGAGCGTGTAGCGACGGGCTGCCGCAGCGGCCGTCCTCGTCTTTCCCGAGGAAACGGGAAGCAGCTCGGCCTTCACCGTTCCCTGCCGGAACCCCTGGGTTGTCAGACGCATGCTCTTCAGGCCGAGGTTCGTCTCGAAGCTGGTCGTGAAAACGACCTTGGTGACATTACCCACCTGAGTCTCGCTGATACCCCAGTTCTGCGGGGACTTGAGGAAATCTCCCAGTTCTTGCTCCTGCCGAGTGTCGGGCTTGGGTTCCTCGGGCTTAGGGGTTTCCGGCTTCGGATTTTCCGGCTTGGGATCCTCGGGTTTGGGATCCTCGGGCTTGGGTTTTTCAGGATCCGGATTGCCGGGGGTGGGGGGGACCGGAGTTTCCGTTGTCTTCGAGACGACGAAGTTGCCGACGCAGGGCGCTGCTGTTGCTCTGCCGATAAGCTCCTCCATGCTGTCCTCAGTGATGTGAAGCGCGCCGGACCACCCCTTCAGTTCATCGTGCATGGCGTGGACCTCCCCGAACGCCGAGATCATCCCGACCTTCGCAAGCGTCTGCGGAGCGACGGAGGCGCCTTTCTTCTCCTTTTTAGCCAGTGGCCTGATACTGTCCGCATAGGCTTTCAGGTTTGCATAGTCCCTGCGGCCAAGGTCCTCGGTCTCCGCTATCGTGTAGATTTCGCCCGTGGATTTGATCTTGATCTTTACGGTAAGCCGCTCATTGTCCGAGCCCTCCGCGCTGGTTTCGACGTCGGCGACTCCCAGGGACTTCCAGAAGTCCGCGGGGTTCGTGCCCCTCAACATGGGCCCGACGGTGACGGAGGCATCGGCGGGCTTGAATACGCCGTCGCTCCACGCCTGGGAGGCGAACTGCGCGGCGCGAAATCCCGTGACGGTGTTGAAGATGACGTCGGAGCTGATGTTGGCGTCTTTCACAAGCTCATAGACAAGCAAGCCGAGCTTCAGCTTCTCCTTGGAACCGTCCTGCCCCAGGAAGACGAGGGAGTTGTCGTACAGGACATCGTTCAGCCCCTTGTCCTTCGGACAATCGCGGACCTCGAAGCCTCCCAGGAAGGGCGAGACCTGCGACAGAGCGGCCAGGCGCGTCTCCTCCTGTGCGGTGGACGCCCCCTTGCCCTTGAGTTCGAAATAGAGAGGCGAGAGCATCTTCTCCGTGGCGCGGAAAAGCAGGGATTTTCCCGTCGAAAGGGCCGAGACGCGGAACCATGCGTCGGCCAGCCCCAAGTCCTTCTCCGCGGTCAGGGACCCCGCGGCTCCGAGCACGATTTTGCCCTCGGGGACGTGCAGTTCTCCCGTCAGAAATTCTTTGACCTTCGGATCGTTCCATCCCGTCTCGACCGTCACGTCGTCGGCATGGAATTTCTTGTCCTGCCAGAGGCCGGAGGCCGTCTGGGCCAGCCTGAAGAGCATCGTCTCCGTCAGGCCTCGGTCCCGCCCCTTCAGCTCGAGGTTCCCTCCCGTGGTCTGCAAGCTCCCGTCCTGGACGAGGACCGGGACCCCGACGCCCTTTTCCAATACCCTGTACTCATAATCCGTATCCTTAGGCTGATTGAGGACCTGCTCGAGCAGGGCGAGCAGACGATCGCGTTTCTCGTTCAGCGCCTTCTCCTCTTCGGTCTTTAGCTCCTTGGGCCATTCCGCCTTCATCTGCACGGTCAACTTGTTGAATGCCGCCTCCTGCTCCTCCTCGGTAAGGTCTTTATATGCCCTTCCGCCGTAATCCTTGTCGAGGATTGCCTTGAGCAGCTTTTTCTGCAGAGCCCTCCAGCGAGCGCCCAACTTCTTGTTCCACTCCACGGCGACCACAAAGACGTCCTCTGCCGCCTCCTTGATCGGCGAACACAGGAACCGCTCGCCCGAGGAACGGGACCGCCCCATGAACAGGAACTTCGGAAATCCCGATCCCATGGAGAAACGCCAGCCCAGCCAGAGCCCCTGATCGGTGCCCTCCTGATACTTTTCCGTCTGGAAGAAGCTCAGCGCGCAGCCGAACGTCCATCCCGCATGCAGGGTCAGATCATAGGGGCGCAGGACCCTCTCCGAAGACTGGTTGCGCTCCAAAACCTGCATCAGGCGATAGGACATACGGCGGTTCGGGCAACTTGCCATCAGTTTGAAGGGATCCTCGACCTGTTTTCCGCCGAACGTACGGACCACCTTCATCTCGTTGGGAATCTGCCCCTGTGCCAGAGGCTCCGCCGCGACGGGACGAGGTGTCCCTGCGAACGCGAGCGCCAGCGCCAGCGCCAACGATACGCCAAACGCCGCCAATACCTTTTTTCGCATTTCCCCACACGTTCCTTTCCGGGCGCTTCCGCGCCCTATGATCATCTCTCCCCTCTGCCGTCGCACCCGGCTTGGGGGAGCTCCGGGAAACGATATCGGCGGGGTCCCGGCCCCGTTTACGCCACCCGACGTTCCGCAATCGACTTCGGCGGAAGATCGCAACAGAACAATTTTTGTTTGTTATTACAAACAGATGATAGGTCCATTCCGAGTCGTTGTCAAGTTTCAACGTCGATGCCTTCCTCATGCTTCGGACTGCCCGCCCGTCACGGGGACGGAGGAGGAAGAGTGCGGAAGACGTGATACTGGACTATTCAGGCATGGGCACGGAAAACCTGCTGCCCTGATTCGGGATGCCGCACCGCAGGGCGAAAAAGAACTCCCAGCACTCCTTATATATGATTTTCATATATTTTATTGGAATAGTCGTGACATAATAGTTTCTTGAAACGAACATTTTTATTGACAAGCCGTTCATCTACAGTAAAATATCGAATCGATGTACTGATAGTCTCCAAACACGAACACACTCGATGTCGGCTTGGCCGGACGTCCCGGGGGCGTTTTTGCGGGACGGACTACGGCGGGCTCGTGAGGCGGTTTTCCGGGGGTGCTCCCCCGGCTCGTCCAAAATCCCAAGGTGTAAGGAGAGATGTCGATGTACGAGAAAGGCCGAAGGAGCGGGTTGTGTGTTGGGGTTTTGCTGCTGTCCCTGCTCGTGTTTTCCGCAGGTGCAGAGGCAAAGACATATTACGTGACTCAAAACGGCGGCGGAGATAAGGGAGGCGGTGATTGGAACAACGCCCTTGACGAGGGCGGGCTCAGAAACAAGCTCAAGGAATCCGAGAACGGCGATGTTTTCTGGGTGGCCAAGGGAATCTACCGGCCCTCGGGGGAGAAGGACCTCAATGCCTCCTTCGTCCTCAAGGAGGGCGTGAAGCTCTATGGCGGGTTCAAGGGGGACGAGACGAGCCTCGAGGCCCGCAGACCGGATGCCAACGTCACGGTTCTGACGGGCGACCTGGACGGCGACGACAAGAGGGACGGGAACGGCGCCACGCCCAAGGCCGGGGACATCGTGGGAGAGAACAGCTACACCGTGGTGCGGAGCTCGAAATGTACCGCCGCGGCCGTCCTGGACGGTTTCACGGTCTGCGGGGGTATCGGTGAAAAGGGGAAAGTCGAGAACCATGCCGGTGGGATGCACAACATCGAGAGCTCCCCGACCATAACGCGCTGCGTATTCTCGGGCAACAAGGCCGTCCGGTATATGGGCAGCGGCGCCGGAATGTGCAACAGCAACGGCAGCAATCCCGTCATCAGCTACTGCACCTTTTCGGGCAATATGTCCGAGCCGGTAAAGTGCGCCGGCGGTATGTACAACGGCTCCAGCAGCCCCACCGTGACCCACTGTGCCTTCTCCGGAAACATCGGATACGCCGGCGGAATGTTGAACGATGGCGGCAACCCGGTCATCACCCAGTGTAATTTTTCCGACAACGAGGCCGGGCCGGGGCGGGCCCACGGCGGCGGAATGTACAACGGCAGAGGGAAACCGCTCGTTTCCCATTGTATCTTCTCCAGGAACAAAACTTCGATACAATTCAGCTCCGGCGGCGGGATGCACAACGCCGAGAAGAGCGAGGCGGTCGTCACCCACTGCACCTTCTCCGAAAATACGGCCTTAAAGGGGTATGGCGGCGGGATGTTCAACATGGGCACAAGCAGGCCAACGATTGCCTACTGCACCTTCTCCGAGAATAACGTTGGCGATGGCAGCGGGGGAGGGATGTACAACGACGATCGCAGCACACCGACCGTGAGTTGCTGCGTCTTCTCCGGGAACAAGGCCAAGGGGGCCAACGCCAAGGGAGGCGGGATGTTCAACCACAGCCAAAGCGAGCCGACCGTGGTCAACTGCACGTTCTCTGGAAATTCGGCTGATAAGGGCAGTCCTAATAATAAGGTCACAGAGAGACCCTGGGGAGGGCTCGGCGGCGGGATGTGTAACTTCGAACGCAGCAAGCCCAAAGTAATCAACTGCACTTTCTTCAGAAACCGAGGCAGCGTCGAGGGCAGCCCGGAGGGCAGCGGCGGTGGAATATACAACGCCTTGAAGAGTGAACCCACGATGATCAACTGCATCCTCTGGGACAACGGCACGGAGATAGTCAACGAGAAGAATGTCACCTTGACGCCGAAAAACTGCGTCATCCAGGGCTGGACGGAGGGGGGCGCAGGCGTCACCAGCGCGGACCCGAAGCTGGGGGGCCTGAAGGACAACGGCGGGCCGACCCTCACTCATGCACTGCCCTCGGACAGTATTGCCGTCGATGCGGGAACCCTGGAAGGGCTGCCCGCCAATATTCGGGATCTGGTGAGCGTCGACCAGCGGGGCTATAAGCGCACGGACGCGAAACCGGACATCGGCGCCTACGAGTTCATGCAGCAGCCCATGCCCGTTCCGACGAAGTTTGCCATCGAGCTATCCTGGAACGCGGGCGGGAGCGTGAAGCACAAGGGCGCTGCGGTCACCTCTCCTTTCAGGACAGAGGTGGCGTCGGGAGACAGCGTCGCGTTCGACATCACGGCCAATCCGGGCTTCGTCATCGGCACGCTGACGGACAACGGGACCGATGTCAGGGATGCTGCGGGGAAGGTCAGCTACAGGTACGCACTCAACAACGTGACGGCGGCCCATACGCTTTCGGTGACGTTCAGGGCATCAGCCCCCGTCGCTCCGACGAAGTTTGCCGTCCAGGTCTCCTGGAATGCGGGCGGGAGCGTGAAGCACAAGGGCGCTGCGGTCACCTCCCCCTTCAAGACGGAGGTGACGTCGGGAGACAGCGTCGCGTTCGACATCACGGCCAATCCGGGCTTCGTCATCGGCACGCTGACGGACAACGGGACCGATGTCAGGGATGCTGCGGGGAAGGTCAGCTACAGGTACGCACTCAACAACGTGACGGCGGCCCATACGCTTTCGGTGACGTTCAGGGCATCAGCCCCCGTCGCTCCGACGAAGTTTGCCGTCCAGGTCTCCTGGAATGCGGGCGGGAGCGTGAAGCACAAGGGCGCTGCGGTCACCTCCCCCTTCAAGACGGAGGTGACGTCGGGAGACAGCGTCGAGTTCGACATCACGGCCAATCCGAGCTTCGTCATCGGTACGCTGGCGGACAACGGGATCGATGTCAGGGATGCTGCGGGGAAGAGCGGCTACAGGTACGCGCTCGACAACGTGACAGCAGCCCACGCGCTTTCGGTTTCGTTCAAGGCATCGGCGTCGAATCCTCCGGCATCTTCTGATCCCAAGCCCAACGAGCCTCAAAAGCCCGATCCGAAGAAGCCGGCTCCATCTCCGGCCCCGAATCAGCCTCTGCCCCCCGAATCCTCGGACGTTCCTCTGCCCGATATTCCCATCAGCCCCGAGAGGTGGGTCGCCGAGGTCGTTCCCGAGTCCGGAAAGCCGGGGACCCTGCGCTTCACGCTCACAACCTCTTTTGAGTCGCAGCAGTCGATCGCATCCCTCGAGTCGAAGATGCGTGATATCGTCGAGGGCACACTGCGGACGGAGCTCTCTCTGGGGGGGCAGAAGGCCAGCCTCACTTTTGCGGTCGACAATGCGGTGCTCGGCGGATCGCTCCGCCGCTATGGCCTGAAACTGACGGGCAACGTATTGGAGGGCAATTTGTCCAACACGGCCATTACGGCCCTTCAATACCGCCTGGAGGGCGACTCGAAGATCCACTCGGTCTCCCTTCCCGAGGCCGGCATCCCCATAAGCAAGATGCAGCGGAACCAGAGCCCGCAGCAGAATAAATCATCCAGCAGCGGGGGCTGCGAGACGGGATTGGGCTCTTTGGCCCTGGTCGCCCTGTCGGCGTTCGCTATTCGCCGCAGGAGATAGCGCTGTATTGCCGATCCCATTGAGCCTAAAATCAGCCCAAAAGGGATGGCGGCTCCCTCGAGCCGCCAGCCATCCTTAACGGAAATCCCTTCCTTAACAAGAATCCCCCCGCCTTCGCGGGGGGATTCTTCATATCCTTTGTTCGCGTTCCCTCTGTTCGCGTTTTCCGTCCGATTCTCAGCCGGCCTTCCTCACGTACAGCTCCAGGATCTTCAGCACCATCGCGGTGGCCTTCTCCATCGCCTGAACCGGGATGAACTCGAACCGGCCGTGATAGTTGTAGCCGCCCGTGAAGAGATTGGGGGTCAGGAGCCCGCGCCAGGAGAGTGCTGCCCCGTCCGTGCCGCCGCGCATCGGGATGATCCGCGGCTCGATGCCCAGCTCCCGCATCGCCTCCAGGGCCGTATCCATGATGTGCTCGTGCCCCTTCAGCTTGTCGGCCATGTTGTAGTACTGATCCTTCATCGCCAGCTCGAAACGCTCCGCGCCGTACTTGTCCCGCATCCAATTCACGGCCCGCTCCATGAAGGCCTTGCGCTCCGCGAATCTTTTCGAGTCGTGGTCGCGGATGATGAAGCGCAGCACCGCACGCTCGGTCCCCGCCTCGAAGCATGTGCAGTGGAAGAAGCCCTCGTACCGTTCCGTCGCCGAGGGGACCTCCGCGGCAGGGAAGAGCGACAGGAACTCGTGCCCCATCATCACGGCACTCAGCATCATGCCCTTGGACTTGCCCGGATGCACCGCGCGGCCCTTGATCCGCACCGTTGCGTTCGCGGCGTTGAAGTTCTCGCAGCAGGCCTCGCCCACCGGGCCGCCGTCGAGCGTGTAGGCGAAGTCCGCCCCGAACTTTTCGATGTCCAGCAGCTTCGCCAGGTGCCCCACCTCCTCGTCGGGGGTGAAGGCCACCTTGACGTCGCCGTGCTCGATCTCCGGGTGCTTCACCAAGTGGTCCAGCGCTCCCATCACCTCGGCCATGCCGGCCTTGTCGTCGGCACCCAGCAGCGTGGTTCCGTCCGTCACCACAAGATCCTGCCCCTTGCAGTCCACGAGGAAGGGAAAGTCCCGCGGGGACAGCACCACGCCCTCCGCCGCGTTCAGGACGATGTCGCCGCCGTCATAATCCTTCACGACGCGGGGCTTGACATCCTTGCCGGTCAGCTCGGTCGCCGTGTCCAGGTGCGCGATGAAGCCGACGGCGGGCACCTTCTTCTTCGTGTTGCCGGGCAGCGTCGCCGTAACGTAGGCGTGCTCCGTCATCTCTACATCCCGCAATCCCAGCGCCCGCAGCTCCTCGGCCATCTCCTTCGCCAAAACGAGCTGCCCCGGCGTGCTGGGCACGGTGGAGGCATCCTGGACGGACTGCGTGTCGTAGGTCACATACTTCAGAAAACGTTCGAGCGTCGAATACATCGATCAGCCATCTCCTTACGGCTCCATAAATAATTTCATTTCTAAATCATTTGTAGGCAAGGCGGCTTTTGCGAACCGCCGCGAAGGCGTACATAAAGGTACGTCGAGCAAGGTGAGCAAAAACAACGCAGCATACAAATGATTGAGAATTGGAATAGGG
>CAJPSE010000005.1 GCA_905373185.1 uncultured Fretibacterium sp. | reverse complement strand
TACTCGCTTGCGACGAAGAGCGAGCAGACCAGCACGTTGACCCCCGCGGTACGCAGGTCGTCGAGATAGAAACGTTCTATGACGCGGGTCTCCCCTCTTCTGCGAAGACGGGAGACGTCCATAAGAAGGTCGTAATGGGCATCGACGACGACGGACACGAAAGATCACACTCCGGCTACAGGGATTCGAGGACTCCTCGAGTGATTGAAAACGTTAAAGAAGCGCTGATTAAATCAGCGCTTCTTTAACAGTATACGACATTGAAGGGAAAAACGCAAAAAAACATCCCTCGGGCGAGCCTCTGAGGCCCCCAAGTCCTCTTCACATGCCCGGGATGCGAAGCGGATAGCTCAATGCCTTGCCTATAGGACCTACAGCAGTGTCTACATCCCCTCCAGCGATGACAACGCCGTCTAGTCGGTCAGGCTGAACGCCGCCACGGGAGGATGAAAAAACTTGAAAAATACCGCATTTTACCATAGCGTGTGAAGGCACCCTCCTCACCGTTCCTTCACGAACACCTGACGCCGGGATATGGAGTTGATGTAGTCGTCCTCTTTCAAGTTCAGGCCCCGCTCGCGGCAGAGCTCAGGGTAGACGTTGTTCCAGTTGTCCCGGTTCCCTTCGCCCCAGCGGCAGAAGGGATACCAGACGATTCCCCAGAGGCCGAACCGCGGCCGGCTCCAGTCCACCAGCAGGAAGGTCCCGCCCAGCCTCAGCAGGCGCGCCGTCTCCGCGATGGCGGCTCGCCGCACCGCGGGGGGCGTCTCGTGCAGCGCCATCGAGGTCATGACCAGGTCGAAGTGTCCGTCGGGAAAGGGAAGCTCGTCCATGGACGCCCTAAGAAACTCCACTCTGCAGGCGAAGGCCCCGGCCCCCCGGCGTGCACACTCCAGCTGGTCGTCCGAGATGTCGGCCCCCACGATCGACGCGTCGGCGGGGCTCCTCTCGGCCAGGGCATAGCTCAGGCCTCCGGGGCCACACCCCAGATCGAGCGCCCTGCCTCCCGCACCAAGCCGCAGGTCCCCCACGGCCCGACGATAAAACCGCTCCTGGAACCCGAACAGCGCGGCGAGCCGCCGATAGCTCTCCCCTCCGAATACGCCCCTGAAGGCCCTGCCCTTGCCACGAAAATCCCGCGCATCCTTCGTCATCGTGCCAACCTCCTCCGTTTCAAGCTCCCCAAATGCATACCCGCTATACAAGAAAGACAAGCTGCGCCCCTCGGTAAGACCACTCAAGGCCCCTCAGGAGGCGCGCATCCGAGAGCCCCCTTCCAAAGCAACGTCCAGCGCTCCCAGGAAATCCCGCAAAAAGTCCCTCTCCCCCTCGGACGCGTCCGCCAGAAGGCCCTCGACCAAGCGGTCGAACTCCGCGTGGAGGCGCTCGTGGAACAGGTAGGCACGCTCACCCTCGGGCGTCACCCTCAGGATGCGGCGGAGGTTGCTGCCCTCGTCCCTCTCCTTGACGAGCATCCCCTTCCCCTCCAGCTTCATCGCGATCTGGGACACAGCCCCCCGCGTCACCCCCAGCACCTCCGCCAGGGCCGTCATGTGCCGGTTCGGGTTCTCCTTCACACATTTGATCATGTGGATCTCCGCGGCAAAAAGGGGCGTGTCGCTCCCGTAGCGATGCAGCCGCTCCTGAACCTCCTCCAGCTTCAACATGACGTTCAGCAGACGGTAGCTGATCCTGTTCTCGTTGGCCTCGTCAATGATCTTCATGTTCCATATTGTATAGTATGTATACAAATGAGACAAGGGGATACGGGCTATCGCCGATTCGTGTCACGGTTTCATGTTATGATGGAGCAAATTCCTCCGAAAGGGCGGGTGAGACGGAATGAGACACGACATCGATTTTTATTGGAACGCCTCGGTGGCCTTCCACGGACATGCCTGTCCGGGGCTGGCCTTGGGCTGTCGGATGGCCGTGGACGCCGCCGCGCTGCTGGGCGTCGACGAACGATGCGGGGACGAGGAGGGCGTGTGCATCGCCGAGACGGACGCCTGCGGGCTCGACGCGATCCAGGTCGTCTGGGGCTGTACCATGGGTAAGGGGAACCTGCTGCTGAAACCCCGGGGCAAACAGGCCTTCACGTTCTACCGCCGCGGCGCCCCGGAGGGCTTTCGTCTCTATTGGTACGCGCCTCGATCCGACGAACGGACGCGGGAGGAGAGGATAGCCCATTACCTGAGGGGCCCGGCGGAGGAGCTGTATCGTGCGACGCGCGTGGCCGTTCCAGCTCCGGACGAGGCCCGCGTGAGCCCTTCCCTGGTATGCACGCGATGCGGCGAGCGGACGGCCGAGCCAATGGTGCGCCTGCTGGAGGGGCAGCCCTATTGCCTGGACTGCTTCGCCGATCCCTCGCGGATTCTGCGGTAGGAGAAGTGCCGCGGGCCTGCCCCCCGACACGGAAACTCCGCAACCGTCAGCAGGAATGTTCACGGCCTTTGTATTCTCTTTCCACTCCCAAATCCGCAGGCTGCAACGGCTTTACTGAGGATCGAGCCCGTCGTGGTACAGGTTAAGCCAACTCTGACCTTTCACCCATCAGGTGCGGCAAAAAAATGCGCAAAACTTGCCCTCGCCACACGTTAAAAATTTTGCCTGCGGATTTGGGCCACTTCCTTTCCATTGCGCTTACTCTATGCGCGTGCATCACGCCCATCCCGCTGTGTGTATCCCTCCTTTCTCCTCTCATACCATAAAATCGACGCCCACCGGCCGGTGGGCGTCGATCGATCCGCCGCGAACCCCGCGGCACGGGCTCCTGAAATGAGAGTAGGATGGCCCATACAGAGGAGAACGAGCCGGAAAAACAAGGGAATGCCGATTCAGTATATAAAGCCTCCCTAGTCTTTTCCGCCCTTGACGAACATTCCCTCCTTCATGATGACCTCCATCTTCTCCACCGCCACGTTTCGGATGTTCTCCAGCGGGTTCCCGGAGAGCACCAGCAGATCGGCGAACTTGCCGGCCTCCACCGTCCCGGTGACGTCCCCGACCTTCAGCATCTCGGCCCCAATCTTGGTGGCGGCCATCAGGGTGTCCATCTCGGAGATTCCCGCCTTTTCGACGAAGGAATACATCTCCCCCAGCGCCGTGATGCCGTAAGGGGTCAGGCTGGAGCAAAACGAGTCCGATCCGATCGTGAGGCCGATGCCCTTTTCCTTGGCCTTTCGGAGGTTCGCATAGACGCGGTTGAGCTCCTTCTCCGCCACCGTGGCGCCCTCGTACTTGTCGTGGACCTCGGGGATGTAGGGCGGAGCGTAGGTCTTGAACCACTCGTTCAGGAACTGGATCGTGGGGCAGAAGTAGATGCCCTTCTTCGCCATGATATCCAGGCATTCGTCGTTCAGCGTCTGGCCGTGAATGATCAGGTGCACTCCCGCCTTGGCGGAGTCCAGCGCGCCGCCGTACCCCTCGGCGTGAGACCACACCGGGATGTGTACCATGGCGCACTCGTCCACGACCGCCTGAATCTCCTCGAGCGTATAATGCTGGTCCAGCTTCTGGTCCCAGCGCCAGATGCCGCCGCCCGTGGACCAGATCTTGATCGCGTCCGGATTGTCGCGCAGACGTCTGCGGACGGCCTTGCGCAGGTCCCAGGGGCCGTCCACCCGCTCGGCCCAGGGGTGAGACTCGTTGTTGTAGTAAGCCGGCAGCTTGTGGCTGTCGCCGTGCCCGCAGGTACGGCAGAACCCCAGGCCGGTGCCGACCACACGGGGCCCCGTCATGACCCCCGCCTCGATCATGTCTCGAATCTGCAGCCCCGACCGGGATATCTCGCCCACCGTGGTGAGCCCGCGCTCGAGGCACTCGTGCGCCTGCTGTACCGCCACGACCGTCTTCTGGACTACGTTCTCCAGCACCCAATCGCTGTCGTCGTCGGTGAGGTTCCCGGAGAAGTGCAGATGGCTGTCCACCAGCCCGGGGATGATCGTCTTTCCGGACACATCGACCTTCTTGTAGTCCCCCCCAAAATCCTTCCGGGGGCCCGCGTACTCGATCTTGCGATCATTCACCAACACCAGGGAATCCTTTACAGGCTCGGCTCCCGTACCGTCGATCAGCAACGCCCCTACAAACGCCGTCTTTGTCACAACAAAACCCTCCCAACCTCAAAGTATTTGAAACAAGCACCAACACAAGCCTTACGCAGCCCCAAAACCGGGGCTCAGCGCCCTTCCGACAAGGGGCCCGACCCTAACGTCGATCAGGCGGCATGGAACTCAACGAAACGGACGAATCTAGAACAGACAAATTCAATCTGCAACCACTCTGCGGCCGGACAGAAGCCTGAGCAGCAACCCCAGGACGACCCAGCCAGCGACGATTCCCCACTCCACGGCATTCAGCGCCGCAGGGCTGTACGGGACCACCATCAGAAGGACGATGATACCGCCGGCAACGCAGGCCGCCAGGATCCCCAGCCTGCCGCCCGGCACCTTGTAGGGCCTGGGGAGGTCGGGCTCGCTGAAGCGCATCCTGAGGCAGGCCAGGCTGACCATCATGCAGGCGAAGATGAAGGAGAGCGCGGAGACGTTCGTCAGCGGGACCAGCAGCTTCTTGCCGAAGAACGGCCCAATGAGCGTGAAGGCCGCCATCAGCACGCAGGCCGTCCTGGGCGTCCCCGACTTCGGATCCAGTTTCGCGAAGGAGGCCGGAAGCTGCCCCTTGCGTCCCATGGCCAGCATGATGCGCGTCGTGGCACCGAAGAAGGAGTTCATCGGCCCCATGGGGCCCAGGGTGCCGATGCAGAGCATGGCAACGTAGAGCCACAGGTTGATGTTGCGCAGGCACGAGAGCGCCGGAACGGGGCTCTTCACGAACTCGGTCCAGGGGACGATCGTACCGAACGAGTAGATGCAGACCATGTAGAACACCCCGGACGCGAGCAGGGCCATGCTGATGACCTTGCCGAACTTGTTCCAGTCCAGCCCCTCGGCGGCCTCCTCGGCCTGTTGGGGAACGGTGTCGAATCCGGCGTAGAAGAACGGGGTCATGACGAGGACGGCCAGGACCCCCGACCAGAGGTCCGCCACGCGCGTCCGGGTCATCGCGCCCTGGACCTGGGAGAAGATCGGCAGGATATTCGACGGCCCGCCCTTGACGAAGGATATGCCCATCGCGAGCAGCATGCCGCAGAGCAGTGCCTTGGCCAAAAACGCCTGGAGCCGAGCGGCCGAGGACGCCCCTCTGAGGTTCATCGTCACCACATAAGCGGCAAACAGCAGGGCGATGAGCGTCGGGAAGAGGTAGACGTCCGCCCCGAGGATCGTGTAGAGCTTAACGGACCTCAGGATGGGGAAGAAGTCCCCGAACATGTCCGAGACCAGGGTGGAGATGGCGATGGCCTCCCATGGACACAGAATCCCGTTGCCCAGGGCGAGGAACCAGCCGGTGATGTGGGACATCGTGGGCCCGAAGGTGCGGTCCACGTACTCGACGATGCCCCCGGAGATCGGGATGGCCGCCGTCAGCTCCCCGAAGACCGCGCCAATCGGTAACAGGAACACCGCTCCAATGGCGAAGGCGATCATGGCGGCGACCGGCCCCCCGCCAATGACCATCCAGTCCCCCACCAGGAGCACCCATCCCGTCCCGATGATGGCCCCGAATCCGATGGTGAAGAAGTTCCAGTTGGTCAGGGTTTTCTTCATCCCCGACCCATGTTCCACCTGTGACATTCTCAACGCTCCCCTCAATCCAGGATTGACTGCAACATAAATTTAATATACGTTATTGCAAGAAGTCCAACGATTTGTCATCAACAACGGTTTCACTGTCCCCAACCTACGGCCTCCCGGCCTGTCATTCCCTTCAACCTCGCCAAAGGGATGATATACTAATTTTCGAGGGGAAACACTTCCGCTGCATGGCCGCAAACCGGAACACCGAGGGGGGGACTGCGGTGAATTACGTAGCGCTCTGTGACGATAACTCCTATGATTTGGAACTGCTCGGAAGCTATCTGAGGGAACTGCAAGACGGAAGCAATGTGGGGATTGTGCCTTTTTCCTGTGGACACAAACTTCTTCAGGCCTATAGGGGCGGTGAGCGATTTCACCTCGTCATTCTGGACATGCGCATGGAAAAACTCAATGGTCTGGACACGGCGCGCGAGATCCGAAAGCTGGACTCCGACGTGCCCCTGCTCTTCGTCACGGGGACGGCCGAGTATGCTCTGGAGGGATATACGGTTCAGGCCTCTCGTTATCTGCTCAAACCCGTGGACAAACAGGTTTTCCTTCACAACGTCAGCCACCTGCTCCAGCCCAGGGAAACCCCGTCCCGCTATCTCTCGTTCACGTGCAGTTCCGGTCTCATGAAGGTACCCAACGACTCCATCCTCTACCTCGAGTCCTTCAAGCGGACGGTGGTGCTGCACACGCCGAAGGAGGAGCACAGTTTCACCGGACGCATCGGAGAAATAGCGGAAAAGCTGGAAAGACACGGGTTTGTACGCGTCCACAAAAGCTATGTGGCCAACCTGAGCCACGTCGAATGCATCTACAAGGAGACCGTCCGTCTGGACAATGGCCACTCGATCCCTCTGGGGCGGCATTACGGAAAGACCGTGCAGGCGGCGGTGCTGCATCATGGATTGGCCAACCTCTGACACCGGGCCGGGGAGATGAATTTGCAGGACCTGATCGCATATGTAGTGCTCTCCGCGGCGGAGACGTACGTCTTCCACATGTTCTTCAAGGCGCTTCTGCGCCGCAACGAACGTCACGATGCAATCTATGCCGGAGGGCTGGTCGTCTACTACGTGTTCCAGTTCGTGTCCTACGCTCTCCAGAGTCCGCTGTTCTCGATGGCCCCCCTATACATGGCGTTCGCCCTGCTCACCGTGTTCCATTTCTACTATGGGAGCGACCAGGTCCGGGGGGCTGTAGCCTTCGCCTTCGTGCTCCTCAACTACGTCTGCAAAGTGCTGGCGGTAGCGCTCACCTCGGCCCTCTCGCAGCGTTACCTGCCGGACATCCCGTTCCGCCTGGTCATGGGACACTTCGACCAGATTCTGTCCTGCTGTTTCGTGGCGGCCGCATCCTTCGTCATCACCCAGCTGCGGACCATCAAAAACCGTCGGATCAACTGGCTGAGCAACTCGATTTTCTGTATCGTAACGGTCGCGAACAGCCTTCTGGTGCTCTGGCTCTTCTGGAACCACGGAGCGGCCGTCGACAACCTCCACATTTACGTCGAGGCCGCTTTGCTGCTGCTCTGCACCACGCTCTTTCTCTTCTTCTTCATTGACAAGGCGCAGCAAAGCAACACGCATTACTACCGAACCGAAATGCTCCACCAGCAACTCGAAATGCAGTCCCGCTACTACGAGCAGATGGAGACGCACCAAAGAGAGATCCAGGCCATCCGGCACGACATCCAGAACCATATGCTGTACATCAAGTCCATGATCGAGAGGGGCGACAACGGGGCCGCCCTCGAGTACGCGGAGAAACTCCATGCCCGGATCGTCTCCGCCCGGCATCACAAGTTCTGCAGGAACAGCGTGGCGGATATTCTCCTCAATGCCAAGTACGCCGAGATCAGCGCGGATGGAATCGTCCTGAGCGCCCATGTCGACCTGCCCGCCTCCCTTCCCATGGACAACCTGGACCTCTGCATCCTCCTGGGCAATCTTCTGGACAATGCAATCGAGGCCTGCAGGCGGATCGAGGGCGCGGACACATCACGCACGATCTCGGTACGCGGCGGACTCAAGGGGACCAACCTGATCCTCTCCATCAGCAACAGCTATAACGGAGTACTGCGACAGAACGGAGGACGGTACGAATCCCTCAAAAAGAACCGCAGGGTCAGCGGCCTGGGACTCTTCAACGTCAGGGACGTGGTCGAACGCCATCACGGGACCATGGATATCCAACACGACGAGAACACATTTTCCATTTCCATCCTGCTGCGCCTGGGAGAATCCGCCTGACGCACCTTCAGTCCGGTGTCATTCGTTACCACAAATTAGTCTTTCGTGACCTCCCGCCTCGATTGCCATAGGAAAATCGGCCTTTTTGTGGTATGTATTGAGGTGTGCTTTAGACGGGGGTTCGATAGAGCGATAATGATGGAGTGAAATGATGGGGCGAAACGAACGTGCGGAGGACGAACCCGGCGCACAGGTTCCCAATAGTTTCCAAGAGGAGAGGTTTGGCTATGGCTCCAGTTTATTTCATTCTCTGGCTGACGATAAACGGAAGGGTTACGGCGGAGACCGTAACCTTGGGTATTCTCGTCTCCGCGGCGCTTCATCTGTTCTCGCGGAGGGTCCTGTTCGTCCGCCCCGTGTCCCCCGCCTCGATGTTGCGCCTCCTGCCCTGGGGATTGCTCTATCTCGCCCTCCTCTTCATCGAGATCGTAAAGGCCAACCTGCAGGTCATCCGGTTGGTCCTTTCCCCCGTCATCGAGGTGGAGCCCTGCCTGATCCGCTTTCGCACCGACCTCGGGTCCGAGGCCGCCCGGGTGGTGTTGGCCAATTCCATCACCCTGACCCCCGGCACCCTCACCGTCTCCCTCGAGGGAAACGACCTCCTGATTCACGCTCTGGACCGCAATATGGCCCGGGGGGTGGACGAGTCCGTCTTCGTCCGGCAGCTGCGACGCATGGAGGAAACGACCGGAACGAAGAGGAAAAAGATAAAGGAGGCCGTTTCCGATGCCTGACGCCGCAGCGCTTCAAGGTGCGCTCCTGCTCGGGAGCGCGGTCTTTTTGTCCGTCACCGTCTTTTTCTGCCTGCTGCGGGCCGCACTGGGGCCCCGGTTCACCGACCGCATCATCGCCGTCAACATCGTGAGCACCAAGGTCATCGTTTTGATCTCCATGCTGTCGTTTCACATCGGGGAACAATATCTCGTGGACATCTGCCTCATCTACGCCATCATCAGTTTTTTGTCCGTCGTGGTCTTGGCCCGGGCGGTCCTCGGCCGGCAGGACCGAACGGAAAAGCCTGAAAAAGGGAGGGCGCCCTCATGATACGCCTCGCCATCGCCGCCACCCTGATCCTGTGCGGCCTGTTCGTTCTGGGCGTCGCGACGCTCGGCATATTCCGATTCAATACGGTACTGAACCGCATTCACGTGGCCGCCAAGTGCGACACACTGGGGGCCGTGCTGGTGCTGTCCGGCCTGGTCGTCCTCAGTGGGCTGAACGCGTTCTCGCTCAAACTGGGGCTCGTCGTCACCTTCCTGTGGTTGGCCAACCCCGTGGCAGGCCATCTCGTAGCCCGGGCCGAGGTAGCCACGAACTCACATATCGCCGAGACCTGCGACATCCTGGATATTGACGACCTCGACGATATCGGAGGCCCCGTCCGTCCAACGACCCCCTGCGTGGCCTCCTCCCCACGCCAAAACCCCGGAAAGGGAGGGACCGAATCATGGACACGATCATGAGCATGAAGGGCATGGCGGAGCTGCTCGAATGGCTGTTGCTGATCTTTCTGGTCGTCTGTTCCATTGCCGTTTCGGTCTCGCGCAACCTGCTGAACGCCGTCATCATCTTCATGGCCTACAGCCTGGTCATGGCGGTGCTGTGGGTCCTTCTGCAGGCGCCGGACCTCGCGGTCACCGAGGCCGCAGTCGGGGCCGGGGTCACGAGCGTGCTGTTCTTCCTGACCCTGGAGCGCCTGGGCATCCTGGGCAAAAAACGGCCGCCCGAGGAGAAAGCTTCGACGGAGGACACTTCGATGAAAAGCACTTCGACGAAGAGTGCTTCGATGGAGGAGGCACGCTCCGATGAATGACACGCTGAAGGCATTCTGGAGGCGCTTTCTCGACTGGGTTGAGGGAAACGGACCGCACCCGAAGGACGAGGTCATGATTCCCGAGCCCCCTCCCAGGCTTCCATTCTCCGAGACGGCCTCCGCACGCACCCTCAGGCACTGCGAGAGGAGCATCCGGGAGCGCTACGACGAGTGGATGGAATGCCGCGGTCCGCAACTGTTCTCGCGTCTCTACTCGGGCATGAGTGTCTTTACCTGCATCGTTCTCGTCGGGCTGCTTCTGCTCACCGTCTCCGAGCTGCCAAGGTTCGGCGACCCCGGCAATCCCGCCAACAACGTCGTGGCCCAACGCTACATGGAGCGCGGGCTCGAGGAGACCGGCGCCACGAACATCGTTGCAGGCATGATCCTCGACTACCGGGCCTTCGACACGTTCGGGGAGTCGGCGGTGCTCTTCACGGCCGCCATCGGTGTCATCATGCTGCTCTCGGCCTCCGGGCAAAAAAACGCGGCGAGGGCAGCCGGGAAGCGCCGCCATGGGAGGTATGGTGACGACGCCATCCTGCGCGGGGTCTCCGCTCTGGCGATACCCGTCATCCTTCTCCTGGGGGCTGCGATCGTCGTGAACGGCCATCTCTCGCCCGGCGGGGGGTTTTCGGGCGGCGCAGTCCTGAGCACCGCACTGATCCTGTACGCGAACGCGTGGGGATTCGAGCGGGTTCGGCGTGTCTTCTCTATTCGGACGTTCACCCTATCCAGCTGCGGCTCTCTCCTCGTCTACGCGCTGGCGAAGGGATACGCCTTCTTCACCGGGGCCAACCATCTGGAGTCGGGAATCCCCACGGGCGAGCCCGGGGCCATCCTGAGCGGAGGGCTGATCCTGCCCCTCAACATCTGTGTGGGGATCATCGTCGCGGGAACGCTCTACGGGTTCTATGCGCTCTTCGGCGAGGGGGAGATCTAGGATGCTGACGGAGGGATTGTTCGTCAACCATTACGAGGCCGTCGCCGTGATCCTCTCGGGCATAGGGCTGACCAACCTGTTGCTCCAGAGAAACATGATCAAGAAGATCATCGGCCTGAACATCATGGACACGGCCGTATACCTCTTTCTCGCCGCCAAGGGCTACGTGGCGGGCCGTGCCGCACCGATCATCCAGATTACCCAGGACGGCATTCCGGCGGCCGGGACCTACGTCAACCCCATCCCAGCCGGACTGGTCCTGACCGGTATCGTCGTCTCCGTGAGCGTCACCGCCTTCGCGCTGTCCCTGACGCTGCGCCTGTACGAGGCCTACGGAACCCTGGATATCGACGAGGTGATCGAACGGATGCGGGCACGGCGCGCTCGGGAGGAAGTGGAACCATGACGGAGGCCATCGGTCCGTTCGCCTACAACATTCCGTTCTTCAGCATCTTCCTGGCCATGCTCTCAGCGATCGCCGTGCCCCTGCTTCCGCGCACGTCGCGTACCGCCGAGCGGCTGACAATGGCCGTCACCGCACTGGTCGGCGTGCTGTCCGCGTACCTGCTCGCCAACGTCGCCGGGACGGGGGAGAGCTTCACCTTCATGATGGGGCACTTCCCCGCGCCATGGGGCAACGAGCTGCGCGCCGGGCCCCTGGAGGCGCTTCTGGCGCTTTTCTTCTGCACCTCCATGTTCCTGTCCCTGCTGGGGAACGCCGGCTCTACCGAGGAGGACATCCCGGCGGAACGCCGGTATCTCTTCTGCGTCATGGTCAACCTGATATTGAGCTCTTTGCTGGCGCTCATCTACACCAACGACATCTTCACGGCCTACGTGTTCATCGAGATCAACACCATCGCCGCCTGTGCCGTCGTCGCGGCGAAGGACTGCGGCGAGACCGTCCGGGCCGCATTGCGCTACCTGGTGATGAGCCTGGTCGGCTCCGGGCTGATCCTCATCTCCATCTGCCTGCTCTACGACTTGACGGGGCATCTGCTGATGCAGCACATGCGCACCTCCATCGCGGAGATGACCGCGGCGGGACGCCATACTCTGCCTCTGACCGTCTCCCTGATCCTGATGACGACGGGACTGGCCGTCAAGAGCGCGCTTTATCCGTTTGGCTCCTGGCTTCCCGACGCGCACGGAAACGCGACGAACGCGTCGAGCGCCATTCTCTCCGGGCTGGTGCTCAAGGGACACATCTTCCTGATCATCAAGGTCTTCTTCCGGATATTCGGCACGGATACCGTCCGGCTCCTGCACATGGACAGCGCCCTGCTGTTCTTCGGCATGGCGGGCATGGTCATGGGGTCGCTGCACGCACTGCGCCAGACGAGCCTGAAGCGTATGATCGCTTGGTCCTCCATAGCACAGGTTGGATACATCTTCCTGGGGATAGGGCTGAACACAGCCGCCGGAATCGCCGCGGGCTGTCTGCACATCCTCGTCCATGCGGCGGTCAAACCGATGCTCTTCACCGCCGCTGGAGGACTGATCGCGGTCTCGGGGCACAAAAAGGAACTCCAGGCCCTGAGGGGCGCGTTCTATCGGAACCGCTGGGCCGGTGTGGGGCTGATCGCCGGGGCCTGTTCGATGATCGGCATTCCGACGTTCGCCGGCTTCGCATCGAAACTGAACCTGGCCATGGCCTCGTTCGAGAGCCCCGCCGTCCTCCAGGGGCTGGCGGTGCTCGCCCTCAGCACCCTGCTGAACGCGCTCTACTACATCCCTGCGGTGATCGTCATCCTGACGTCCCAGAGCGACGCCGTCCTCTCTCCATCGGCCGCAGTGGAGCCTGTTCCCCCGTTTTACGGTGGGGCAATGGCGGCCTTTCTGGCGTTGAACTTCCTCCTAGGCCTGTTCTACGACCCAATAATGCGAATAATCGGTCAAGGCCTGGCGGTCCTGGGATAACCCCCGGCCCCGATTCCTGCCGGGGGTCGAAAAACGGAGTCAAAAACCAGGGTTGAAAGAGACAAAACGCGTTTTCCGGACTGACGTTCGTCTCGACAGGGCCCGATAGATCGTCGGCATTCTATTGTAGGACCGGGCCCCCGGAGAGAGATCCCCCGATATATCGTTTTTGTCTCGCTCTCGGGGCTCCGGCTCGGAAGCTCCGACCTTAGGGAGGTGAACCTTCTATGAATCTGTCCCCGCTCATGATCTTTCCGGTTCTGTTTCCCATCGTCTCGGGTATGGCGCTCATGTTCTTCCGTCCGGGTACGGACGAGCATCGCCATCGTTACGAGACATTCGTCGTCCTCATGAACGCCCTGCTGGTTTTCGTCTCCATCGCGAGGGCCGGCGACGGAACCCTGACGCTTTGGAGGGCGACGGAGACTCTGGCTCTGTCCTTCCGCATGGATGAGCTATCCAAAACCTTCGCCGTTCTGGTCTCGGTGATCTGGCCCCTCGTGACCTTCTACGCCTTCGGGTACCTGAAGCGCCGGCCGCCGGAGGACCGCTTCTTCGCCTTCTTTCTCACGACACTCGGCATCCTGATCGGCATCGCCTATGCCGCGAACTTCCTGACGCTCTACCTCTTTTACGAGCTGCTGACCTTCGCGACCCTGCCTCTAGTGATGCACTCCCAGAAACAGGAGGCCATACGCGCCGCCATGAAGTACCTCTTCTACTCCATCACGGGAGCGTGCCTGGCCCTGACTGGATTTTTCTTTTTCCATCGCTACGGTGTCTCCACGGATTTCACGCCTGGCGGCGTCCTGGATGCCGCCAAACTTGCGGGGAAGGAGAACCTGATGCTGACGGCCTCCTTCCTGACCCTCGTCGGGTTCGGGGCGAAGGCGGGACTGGTCCCCCTGCACGCCTGGCTCCCGACGGCGCACCCCGTGGCGCCGACCCCGGCCAGCGCGGTGCTGTCCGGGCTGATCACCAAGGCGGGGGTGGTGGCCATCATCCGCACTGTCTACTTTCTGGCCGGCCCCCGGTTTCTGCGCGGAACCTGGGTGCAGACGACGATGCTCTCCCTTTCCCTCCTCACCATTTTCATGGGTTCGATGCTGGCCTACATGGAGAAGCATCTGAAAAAGCGCATCGCCTACTCGTCCGTAAGCCAGGTGTCCTACATCGTCCTTGGGCTGATGCTGCTCACCCCGGACGGCGTGACGGGAGCCCTGCTTCAGCTCGTGGCCCACGCCTTCGCCAAGAGCTGTCTGTTCCTGAGCGCAGGGGTGATCATCTACTTCAGGCTGCCCGACTCCAACTATCACTATGTCGATCAGCTCAGAGGAGTGGGCAAGGAACTCCCCGTCACCCTTGCCTGCTTTACCCTGGCCTCCATGTCCCTGATCGGCGTTCCTCCCACCGGTGGGTTCGTCGGCAAATGGTTCCTGGCGGTTGGGGCGCTCAATCCAGGGCTCGGACGGATGGGGCTGAGCGGGGTGATCGTGCTGCTGATCAGTGCGGTGCTCACGGCGGGCTACCTGCTGCCCATCGCCATAAGCGCCTTTTTCCCCGGAAAAGACTACGACTATGAGAGGCCGTTGCCTCCCAGGCCTCCCCTCAACATGCAGATTCCCTTGATACTCCTCAGTGTGGCAGCCTTATTGGCGGGCGTATTTGCCGGTCCCCTGGTCCGATATTTCGGGCAATTCGCGGCAACGGTTCTTTAAGGGCAACCATCCTTCAAGTTAGGAGACAAATTCGATGTCAGCCTGGTCTCTTCTCCTTCCCATCCTGATTCCATCGGCGGCCGCCCTGGTCCTCCCCTCGACGAAGCTGCGGACCGGAAAAGCGCTCGCATTTTGCGTAGGAACCATCGTAACGGCAAACTCGATCCTCACACTGCTGATCGCATGGTGCGCTCCGGCGGGGACGCTGCCCCTGCTCCACCTTTCCTCCACCCTGTCGTTCGCCCTGCGTCTCGATGGCCTGGGGATGCTGTTTTCCGTGCTCGTGTCGGTCCTCTGGGTGCCGACGACGTTCTACGCCCTCGAGTACATGAAGCACGAGGGACGAGAAAAAGCCTTTTTCTCCTGGTTCATCCTGACCTACGGCGTGGTGCTCGGCATCGCCTTCTCCGCGAACCTGTTGACGCTCTACTTTTTTTATGAGCTCATGACCCTGACCACGCTGCCGCTCGTGATGCACGCCATGGACGACCGCGCCAGGGCCGCGGGCAGAAAGTACCTGATCTATTCGGTCGGCGGCGCGGCCTGTGCCTTCATCGCACTGGTCTTCACGATCGGGCACGGCGCCGGAGCGTCCTTCGCAATGGGGGGAAACCTGGATGCGACCGCAGCGGCCGTACCCCGGAATACGTTGCTTACCGTCTATCTTCTGGGATTTCTGGGGTTCGGCGTCAAGGCCGCGATCTTTCCGTTCCATGGATGGCTGCCGTCCGCATCCGTAGCCCCTACCCCGGTCACGGCGCTGCTCCACGCCGTGGCCGTCGTCAAGGGGGGCGTATTCGCGATCATCCGTCTGACGTACTTCGTCTTTGGCCCGGAGCTCCTGCGGGGGAGCTGGGCCCAGGCCACTGCACTGATTCTGGCCTGCGTCACAATCGTCTACGGCTCCTCCAGGGCGCTGGCCTCCCGGCACCTGAAGCTGCGCTTCGCCTGGTCCACGGTCGCTCAGCTCTCCTATATCCTGCTGGGAGCTCTGCTCCTCACCCCGGAGGGCCTCGCCGGCGGCCTGACCCACATGGCCGGACACGCGCTGATGAAGATCAACTTGTTCTTCTGCGCAGGAGCGATCCTGTATAAGACACACCGGGAATACCTTTTCGACATGCAAGGCATCGGAGCGGGGATGCCCAAGACGCTCTTCTGCCTTGCCGTTTCAGGGATGGCCCTCTCCGGCATTCCTCCGCTGGCGGGCTTCGTGGGCAAGTGGCAGATCGGGACCGCCGCGACAGCCGCCCCCTACGGTTATATGGGCCTTACCGCCCTGATGATCTCGGCACTGCTGACGGTGCTCTATATCTTCTCCATCCTTGGCATCACCACCATGCCCGGCAAGGGCTTCGATTTCAAGACGGCCAACCAGGGCGTCGAGGATCCCAACGCCCTGATGACCGTCCCGATGTTTGTCCTGGCCGCCGCCGCCGTTCTATACGGCCTGTACGCGGGACCGGCGATCCGCTTCTTCGGACAGATCGCCGCGGGGGTGCTCTGATTTCAGTATGGGATACGCCCCATTTTTGTCGAGGTGATCACATGAGCGGCAACTGTATTCTGTTGTTTCCAATTCTCTGGCCGATGCTGGGAGGGCTGATGTCCTTCCTCGCCGGACGCGCCAGTAAGCGCCTCCGCGACTATACCGCCGACGTCGTAGCCCTCGTCGAGCTCACCGCGGTCTGCCACCTCGGATACTTTCTGGGAGACGGGGGGGCCTCCTTCCTGCATATCGACGGATTCTGCGCACTCGGCCTTTCCTTCAGGCTCGACGGGTTCCGGTTCGTCTATCTCGTCGTCATCGCCTTCATGTGGCTGGTGACCACAATTTTCTCCCGAGAATATCTGGCCCACTACCGAAACCGGAACCGCTACCACCTCTTCGTCCTCTGGACCCTGGGGGCCATCGTGGGCGTCTTCCTCTCCGCAGACCTCTACACCACCTTCATCTTCTTCGAGTTGATGTCGCTGACCTCCTTGGTCATGGTCATCCAGGACGAGACGCGCGCCGCCCTGCGTGCCGCGGAGACTTATTTGGCCATCACCATCATCGGGGGGCTCGTCACCCTCCTGGGACTCCTCCTGCTCTACGCCCAGACCGGGACGCTCGACATGGCCCTTCTCCCCATAGCCACAGCAAGCATGCTCAATCGTTCGGAGCTCTACCTCGCAGGGGTTCTCATCTTCGTCGGGTTCGGGGCCAAGGCCGCCGTGTTCCCCCTCCACGTCTGGCTCCCCACGGCGCATCCGGTGGCCCCCGCCCCGTCGAGCGCACTGCTCTCCGGCGTCCTCACCAAGTCCGGCCTGTTCGGGATCCTCGTGCTCAGCACGGGGATATTTCTCCACAACGCTCTCTGGGGACTGATGCTCATGGTGCTCGGCGTGAGCACCATGGTCGTCGGCGCCGTGCTCGCACTCTTCTCGGTCGACATCAAGCGGACCCTCGCCTGCTCGTCCATGTCCCAAATCGGGTTCATCCTCACGGGCATCTCCATGCAGTGCTTCCTCGGGGAGGACAACGCCCTGGCCGTCCAGGGAACCATGGTCTATATGGTCAACCACTCGCTGGTCAAGCTGGTGCTCTTCCTCGTCGCGGGCATCATCCACATGAACACCGGCAAGCTGAACCTGAACGAGATCCGGGGCTATGGGCGCGGCAAGCCCCTGCTCCTGTTCGTATTCTCCATGGGAGCGCTCGGCCTCGCCGGGGTTCCCCTCTGGAGCGGGTACGTCGGCAAGACGCTCATCCATGAGAGCATCGTCGAGCACATCCACCAACTGCACGCGCCGGAACGCATTGGCGCCATATCGGAGCTGCTCCACTCCGGGCTCTTCACGCTGCAAAACGAGGTGGTCCTGTTCCAGGCCGTGGAGTGGATATTCCTGATCTCGGGGGCCCTGACCGCGGCCTACATGTTCAAGCTCTTCGCCGCGCTCTTTCTGAGCGAACCGGCAGGGCACCCGCACTCCAGACGAGCCTATGTCAGCACTCCAAACGCCGTGCTCCTCACGCTGGCCGCATCGATACTTCCTCTCCTGGGCCTTTTCCCGCAGCGCTTGATGACCCCGATCGGGGCACTGGGCTCACCGTTCATGAACGGGCACCCTCCTACGCACCCCGTCGATTACTTCGCATGGGCCAACCTGAAGGGCGCGGTGCTGACCCTGACCCTGGGTGCAGCTTTTTATTTCCTGATCGTCTACGCCCGACTGATGCGGCGCGGACCGGACGGACACCGATGCTACATCGATCCCTGGCCTAAATGGCTGGACCTGGAACGCACTCTCTACCGTCCCATTCTGACCGGGTTGCTGCCGTTCCTCGGCGCCTTCCTTGCGCGCCTCGTCGACTTCCTCTGCGATGGGCTTGGTTCCTGGCTCTTCTCCCGTGGGTTGCCCTTCCTCATCGCTTTCCTTGCGCGTGTCGTCGACCTCCTCTGCGACGGATTCGGTTCCTGGAGCTTCTCCCGTGGGCTGCCCTTCCTCAGTACCCTGTTCGCGAGGGCCGCAAGCGCCCTGTGCGATAGCCCCATCTCCTGGCTGCTCTCCCGGACCTCGAACAGGCGTTCCACGTTTTTCCCCGGAAACGGCAATGGCCTCGCCGTTCGCTCCGAGGGTCGTACCGAGAAGGACGCCCCCTCCTTCCGGACGTCCCTGCCCTCGAGCCTCGCCTACAGCCTGCTGACCTTCGCATTGGGGCTCCTTTTCGTCCTGCTCTATCTCCTGGGATGAACGACATCGGGGAGGACGGCCGAACCTCACTGAACGTCCTTTGAAGCGGATTCGCGCTCCCTACCGGCTGGTCTCGATTTCGCCGATCTTTTCCTCGAATCCGTAAATCGTGGGGTCTATTTCGTCCACCGTCCGGTTCAGGTCGTCGAGGCCGCGGAAGCGGCGCCCCTTGGGCAGTCGGTTGGCGAAGCGCTTGACCTTCAACAGGGCCTGGAGGTAATTGCGCTCGAAGGGCAGGACCATCTGCGCGGCCATCAGGGCGCTCGGCGTCGCCTCCTCGAAGAACAGCAGGGCCATCTCCAGGTTCTCGTCGATATCCATCTCGTCGTACCATATCTCCGCGAGGATCGTGCGGAAACGCGCGCGGTCCGCACCATGCACCATCTTGCGCACCACCCGGTCGATCTTGCGCATTCCCGCCCGGAGCACCTCCAGGACGATATGGGCGTCCGCTATCGGCAACGAGTACTCGGCGATGTACTCCGCCTCCACCTCCGGCAGGGCCTGACGGCGCAGCAGGCGTCCATAGGAGGGATGAAGCGTCACCACAGCCGGCTCGGAGGGGGAGTCCACCAGGGCCCGGAACACCTTTCCGGTGTCGAACCCCCTCCGCTCGAAGGGCGACGCCTTGAGCCAGGTCACGAACCCGGGGTCAAACAGCCCCTTGCGCCCCGCACGGCCCGCCATCTGAAGAAACTCGTTTTTCGATATGGGCTCGTCGTGATGGTACTGCACCAGCTGAGCGAAGACGACGTACTGGGCGGGCAGGTTGACCCCCAGGGCCAGGGCGTTCGTCCCGCAGACGACATCCAGGATGCGCTCGCGGAACGCCGACTCCACCAGGAGCTTCTCCTTGGGAAACATGCCCCCATGATAGATCCCAACCCCGTTCAGCAGAGGGGGGGCGATCTTCGGAACCTCAAGGATCCCGGCCAGCTCGTTCAGCCTATCCCGCGCCTCCCGGGGAAGGTGCGGACGCGTCCGCGCCACCGCGAAGGCCAGGTCGGACGCCCCCTTCTGGGAGAACAGAAAGATCAGGGCATCGTGGACGCCGCCCACCGTCATGGGGTTTTCGGGGGTGAAGATGAGGCGGGTCGTCCTCTTCTTGCTCTCGTGGATGACGAAGTCGCGGGAGCAGATCTTCGAGAGGTAGCGCCCCACGGACCGAACCCCGCCGAGCGTGGCGGACATCACCAGGATGGGCGTCTCGGGATGGGTGGCGCGTATTCCATCGATGTAGGTCCGTGCGCGGTCGGGGTCGCTGAAGATGTAATGGAACTCGTCCACGATGAGTTTCTGCCCGGGCTGGTCCGCATACTTCATGGTGTAGATCTCCTGCGTGCAGCAGATGATGCGGGCCCCCTCGTTCCGCTTGAAGTCGCCCGTCTCGATCCCCACGTCCAGCCCCATCCGCCGCAGGTCCATATAGCGCTCGTTGCTCAGGGCCTTGATGGGGGCGGTGAAGACGACCCGCCGTGCATCCGGCCAGCAGGTCTGCCCCTCCCGGTCCAGAAGCCCCGCCCAGAGGTAGGCCACCAGGGTCTTTCCCGACCCCGTCGGGGCCGAGAGCACGGCGCTGCGCCCCTCTATTCGGTCGAAGGCCTCCAGCTGCCAATCGTAAAAATCCGTTTTATCCAAAGGACGGAGCCCTCCTAGAAATGATGACGAAGCCTCACGGCCATATAGCCACAGGCCCTTCGCGCTCCTGTCCGCGAAGGGCCTCCAACACCGCAATCAAAAGACTGAAAAGCCGAGCAGCTCATAAGCCGGGTTCTGTATACGGTAACCATTTATCTGGGAGACCCCTCGCGGAGCCCCTCGAGCGACCGTACCCGGGGGTCGGCGGGCCGCCTCATCCCCCCCTATTCGGTCTTGCTCCGGATGGGGTTTGCCAGGCACACGGCTTACGCCGTATCCGGCGGGCTCTTACCCCGCCTTTTCACCCTTACCCCGGCGAGGGGGCGGTCTGTTTTCTGTGGCACTTTCCTTCGGCTCGCGCCGACCGGGCGTTACCCGGCATCCTGCCCTGCGGAGCCCGGACTTTCCTCCACGGCCCGAAGGCCGCGGCGGCTACCCGAGCTGCTCGTTCGAACATTGTACCATGCCCTCGCAGCATCCGCTCAGCGCGTGAACGACATCGTGGCGTGGCCGGTGGTGGATGGCACTCCCATCTCTCGCGTTCTGGCTACTTTTTCACCTTCTGACGCACGTAGGTTCCGTCCAGAACAACCCCCATACCACACCAGCCGCTCTGCTTGAACTCGAGTGAGGTGGTCACCGTCGCCGTGTCTCCCTTGAAGGTCACGGTCATCCGGGCCTCCTCGGCCTCGGGATCGACGAACTCCGCAACCCCGTCCTTCAAACGCCCCTTGCCGGACAGCTCTCCCACATTCGCATTGCCCGGAGAGGTCTCGCGAACGGCCTCGATCTTCGCCTCAAGATTGGGCAGGGAGCGGTTGTAGACCTTGAGCCACCCATCCTCGCCGCCCTTCCCCTTACGGACGTAAAACCCCTGCACCCCGGAGGGGTTGCCCATCAGAAAGGCCTCTTCCGCGGCCGTCTGGATCGCCCCCGTCCGCATTTCCGTGACCAGGGCATAAGCCTTCGGAGCCTCCATCCCGTTCTTCATGAGCTCCTTTGCCTCGGTGTCCCGGCCCTTGGCGACCCACGCGCCCTGCTCCTTCTTCAACGCCTCGAACGCGGCCTTCGGCATGACCTTCTTCGCCTCGGCCCATGCCTGGTTCAGGGCCTTGTCGGCCGTGGCGAACCCGGGATCCTCCAGCATCTCCCGGTACTCCGCGCTGGTCAGGGCCAACGCGGACCCCGCAAGGATTCCAACCCAGCACAACGATGCCAGAAACTTTCTCATCATCTTCCTCCTGTCTCAGATTCCTCCTGTCTCAGACTCGGGCGGCACCCCCCGGGGGATCTCCGCCGTTATCGTGCCATTACCGGATCTTCGTCGTTTTCCCAAGATTGCCCTCGGTCGGGTCACTCCGCGCCCAACGCCAGGCTTTCAACGGCCTGAGACGCAAGGTCGTCCCAGGGGCTTCTCGAACCCTCATCGCGAGAAGCGGGATAGGAGACCTCGCACTCGGCCCAGACCTCCTCGTTGGCCACGAACTTGCGCTGAAAGAACCTGTCGCCGTCCCACCAGCAGAGTTTCCAGGAGTCCTCCGTCAGGTTCTCGAGGACAAAGTCCTTTCCCACGGATTGCTTGGCGTCCTTAAAAGCCGACCTCAACCTGTCCTCGTCCATGACGTTCCCACCCGAAACCCGAAAACGCGCCTTTCCATCCTTTGAAGCCAGAATCATCCCATCCCCATTGTCCGGCAGCATGACGACCTCCGAAAAGAGCTCATACGGAACCTCCACAGAATAACCGAAGCGGTCGTTTCCATAAAAAAGCAGTCCCTCTCCCTCTTTGCCTGGTATAGGGTAGAGGTTGACCTCCGTCCCCCGTTCCTTGTCCCTGAGGGTCAGGGCCGGCTCGAAAGCCAGCGCCCCGGACGCCGTGAGAAGAAGCGTGATAAAGGCCAGCAACGCCTTAAAGCGAACGTTTTTCATAATACCCTACCTCCAGTCGATACTGTGCTTTCAAAATACTGCCATTCAACGAGAGAATAAAACCGTGGCGTGGCCGGTGGTGCGGCTCGCGTTCGGGAGGAAGTCCGCGGAGTTGCTGCGCTCCAGCAGCTCGCTCCGCACGGCTCCGAGGCCTTGAAGGAGCGTCAGGAGGAGCCGCGCGCCCCGCGGGCAGTCCACATCCAGCCCGTTGAGCCCGCTCAGGCGGAACGCGCGTATCGCCTCGAGGGTGCGCTCGTCCTCGACGTCGGACTCCGCGCGGGGCTTGTAATGGGAGAGGTCCATGCTCAGGATGACCACGCCGCCGCGCTCGCGAAGAAGCGCCTCCAGGGCCCTTCGCACGCGCAGGACCTGCAGGTCCGTCGCACGGGACTTCACGACCAGGGGCAGCACCGGGACGTCGCCGAAGAACTTTCGTATGCGCGGAATGTGCTCCGTGATGCCGTGGTCGCGCCGGGGGACGTCGTCCTGACGCAGGGCCGCCCCCCTCAGGGACGAGGCCCCCTCCGCATCGGCCCGCAGGAGCCCCGAGGGTGTCCGCCAGTCCGCCGCCGAGAACACGATGTTCTGCCGAGCCCTCATGAAGTGGTCGGGCCCGATCAGGATGACGCGCGCCGGGTGGGGAACCTGCTCCCGAATCCGTTCGTAGAGGCGGTCGATGAGGGCCCCCGCCACGTTGTGATGGGGCGCGATGGCCCCGACGACGAGGGGCGGCCCCCCGCTCCCGAGGGCCGGGGAGGCAGGGAGCGCCAGGAACAGAAACAGGAGCAGGGACAAACACGGGAGGCCGCGCGGCACGGGGCCTCCCCGTACAAAGCCCTTCCGCACGAGACCCTTACCGGGGAGGAACGGGCGCGGCCGGGATGCTCCGGCCGCGCCCCAGACGCTACTCGTACAGCTTGCC
>CAJPSE010000004.1 GCA_905373185.1 uncultured Fretibacterium sp. | reverse complement strand
TTCCTGCTTTTTGCTTTTGTTGTCGACTTCTTACTCTTGTGTTAACACGGCCTAAATGGGTAAGGAGCTATTATGTCAAATTCAGAGGTTCGGCGACATCGAGGAACCGCGTTTCCCTATAAAAGTACGAGCGGCCCTAGTTGCGGCCGCTCGTACTTTTATAGGGAAACGCGGGAATGGGGGTCAGCGTCTCCGATTCGGGAGGAACACGAGCGCCAGCAGGCCCAGGGCGAAGAATCCACCGTTGCAGCCGCCGCCGCCCGATTTCGATTTCTGCCTTGGATTGGGGTCAGTCAGGGGCGGAGTCCGGTCCGTCATGTCGCTCAGAGGGATGCCCGTCGCTCCCAGTGGGAACCTTGTACCCGCGGCGTCTCCCTCCAGCCGGTAGCTCAGCGCCTCGATGGCAGCCGTGCCCAGATTTTCCCCGGCGACTGTGCCCGTGATCCGCAGCGTGTAGTTCAGAGAAGCAACGGAAAGAGAGGCCGCCGTGGAGGAGGCGTCTCCGTCTCCCAGGATCGTGGCCCGGACGGAGTCCAGCCCCCTGGCCTCGACGGAGACCGAGAGCAATCTCTTTTCCGTCGAAAGGGGGACGCGGATCGTCACAGGGGTATTTCCCTGCGCGTCAGGGGTCCCGCGAACGATCGTCCATTGGCTGGGGGTCATCGGGACAGGAACGTAGCCCGGGGGGGTTTCCCCCGGATCCGGCTCAGGCTGAGGCTTGGGGCCAAGGTCGGGGCTCGCCGCCTCCAGAATGTCCAGCGCTTTTTTCACGTCCAGGTAGCCGTATTGGGAGATCCTGGCGCCGCCCCTGTTCGTCGGTGCCGTCGCCACCGGGTTCCGGTTGCCGTCCGCTCCCTTCAGCAAGGCGTCCTTTATCTGGGATGCCGTGGCGTTCGGGTAGCGGCTCGCCAGCAGTGCAACGGCCCCGGCGACGTGCGGGGTCGCCATGGATGTCCCGGACATCTCCCCATACCAGGTTCCGAAGGGCACGCCTCCGTTGTCGGCATTCGGGAAGATCGTGCTGAGGATGTCCACACCCGGAGCGACGAGCGAGACGGCCGTCGGGCTCCAGTTCGAGAAGGCCGCCGCCCTGTCGTCGGACGCCGCCGCCCCGACGACGATCAGGTTTTTCAGCCCGATAAAGGACGCGGGGTAGCAGTATTGCCCCTTCTTGAATGCGGGATTGGCAGGATCTCTATAGTCGGTATAGAGCGCGGGTTTGCCCACCTCCAGCCCCTCGTTTCCCGCCGCCACGACGATCACCGTCCGGTCCATGTTGTCCAGAATCTTGTAGACAAGCCAAAGGGGATCCCGCTGCGACTGAACTGTGCTCGGAGCTATGTCCGCATAGAATCCTAGAGAGAGGTTGAGCGCGGCGACCTTCATCTGTGGCCGAGTGCGAAGGAGGGAGGTCAGGCGGTTGATGGCATCCATGGTCCAGGAGGTCAGGCCAGCTCCGCCCGCACCCACGACCCGCAGCGCGATCAGCCGCGTCGTCCAGTTCACCCCCGTGACGCCCAGGCCGTTGTTCCCCACGGCCCCGATCGTCCCCGCAACGTGTGTGCCGTGCCCGTGGGCGTCGGCATAGTCCGAGGGGACCGCGGGCGTTTTTTCGTTGATTTGCGTGAAGTTGCGGCAAAACTCCGTAGCGAGGTTGGCCTTGAGGTCCTCGTGGGCGGCGTAGATTCCCGAGTCCGCCACCGCGACGTACACGTTCGTGCTGCCCGTCTCGACGTCCCACGCCTCGGGAGCGTGGATGGCCTTCAGGCCCCAAAGGTCTCCTGAGGCGTATCGGAGATCGTTGGGCTCCCGCATGAGCCGGGTGATGTAGTTGGGTGAGGCCGCAAGCACGTCGGCCCTAGCCCTCAGGTCCTCCACCAGCTGCTCCGCCGTTCTGGTCTCGGAACGAATCAGCGCGAAGACGCCGTCGCCGGCCTCGGACAGGGCCCCGTAGGCCTGCGCCACCCGTGCCCCGGAGGCCGCCGCCAGCGCCGCCAGCCGGAACGATTCCGACCCACGCTCCACGGATGCTGCCGTCACCGTCGAGCCGGACGCCTTTTTGAAGACCACCAGTGCCTCGCCCTCGACGTAGGGGGTGGCAAAGGCCCCCCATGGGGCTGCCAGCAGCCCCAAGAGAACCGCGGCGAGCAAAAACGACTTTCTCATCTCTTCCCCTCCATTTTCTGCGGGCCTGCCCGAAGTTACACAAAGCAAAAACAGATGGCTGATGAAAAAGGCCTGCCTGCATCGCCGTGTCGCGCTTGTCCGCACGCTTATGATTTTAAGATACTTTAGGGCAAAGCCCTCTTTCCGTCAACGATCTTCCGCATTTTGCCGCCCGTGGGGAAACCGGAAAGACATTTGAGCCCGGATGGCCGAATCGCGCTTGCCCCTCTCCTCTTGAGGGCCTACAATATTTTAAGGGTATCCTTGTGCGAATGTACGGGGGAGAAAGCGAGAGGGGGCCTGCGGAGTCCATGCTTTCGAGTCCGCTCGTCCTTTTGGAAAAACACGGTAGGAAAGGGAGGTCTTTGTGGCATGATCGTGACGACGACGCCCAACGTCGAGGGGCGTACCATCAGGGAGTATCGAGGCATCGTGTTTGGCGAGGTGGTCGCCGGGGTCAATTTTCTGAGGGATATCGGGGCGGCGCTGCGCAATGTCTTCGGAGGCCGTTCCAAGGGCTACGAGGAGGAGCTGACCCGTGCCCGGACGGAGAGCCTGGCCGAGATGGGCCAGAGGGCGGCTGCGCTGGGGGCCGACGCGGTGGTGGGGGTCAAGATGGACTACGAGGTGCTGGGCGCGAACAACGACATGTTGATGGTGACGTGCAGCGGAACGGCCGTGAAGCTGGACTGAGGTCCGAGGCCCCACCGGCAGGGCCTCGAGGGACGGGGAACAGGGCCCCGCCCCGAACCGATAATTCCGAACCAATAATGAAGAGTTGAGATCTTGAATGAAGAGTCGAGATCAGGAAAGGAGATGTCCTTCGATGCACAAATCCTCTGAAGGCCGGGGCTCTGCGGTAACCAGAACACATCTGCGGTCCATGCTCCTGGCCGCGCTCCTCGCGGCGGCGGCCGTCCTGCTCGCGCCCTTCTCGTTTCCCGTCGGACCCTCGCGGTGTTTTCCATTTCAGCACACGCTCAACGCCGTGGCCGGGGTCCTGCTGGGGCCCTGGTGGGCTGTGGGCAGCGCGTTCGTCGCCAGCTTCGTCCGCTATGCGACGGGCATGGGGACGATCCTCGCCTTTCCCGGAAGCCTTTTCGGGGCCCTGGCCGTGGGATTGACGGCCCGCACGGTCCTGCGCGGACAAAGGGTCAGGGCCTGGGCGGCCCTCGCAGAGCCCTGCGCTACGGGGACGTTGGGCGCCTTCACCGCGGCCCTGATCGTGTCCCCCGGGGCGGTGGGAGGGATGTTCGTCACCCTCTCGGCCGCGTTTCTCACCAGCAGCGTTCCGGGCGCCCTCCTTGGCCTGGTCGTTCTCAAGGGCCTCGAAAAGCGCCTGAAGGGCACGGCCAAAGCGGCGGAATAGCGCGGCGTCACGCCTCCCTGTCCAGCGTCATATCCCCCGGCCGGATCAGCCCCCGGCCCTCGAGAATCCTAGCGAAGAACCAGGTGAGCAGGGCGGGGAGGACGAAATGCAGCAGGATCACGCCGGGCCAGGCGGACTCGCCCATCACGGCGAACGTGCCGATCTGCCCCACCAGGCCGCTCGTCCCCATCCCCGCGCCGACGCTGTTGTTCTTCATCCGGAAAAGCAGCGTCGCGAGGGGGCCCAGGACGGCCGAGGCGAGGGTCGGCGGAACCCATATCCAGGGGTTGCGCATGATGTTCGGCACCTGAATCATGGATGTGCCCAGCCCCTGGGCGATCAGGCCCCCGATCCCGTTCTCCCGGAAGCTCATGACCGCGAACCCGACCATCTGCGCGCTGCACCCCACCGTGGAGGCCCCGGCGGCGAGCCCCGAGAGCCCCAACGAGATCGCCAGGGCGGCGCTGCTGATCGGCAGCGTGAGGATCATCCCCATGACGACGGAGACGGCGATGCCCATCGGCAGCGGCTGCAGGGTCGTCGTCAGGTTGACGAGATCCCCGACGGCGTTCATTCCTCTCGCAATCCAGGGCGCGCAGGTCACGGCCGCGAGTCCGCCGCCGACGATCGTGGCGAGAGGGATCAACAGGATGTCGAGCCCCTTACCTCCTTTTCCCTGCATGATCTTGCCGCAGAGGACCCCGACGAGAGCCGAGACGGCGGCCCCTACGGGCTCGCCGGGCACGGGCGCAGGGCCGGCAAAGGCCCCAGCCCCGACAGCGCCGACCGCCAGAGAGGAGAAGACCGCCAGGGGCGGGGCCGAGACGCTGCACGCGATGCTGGCTGCGATAGCCGGTCCCATGAGGATCTGCGCCGTACTGCCGAGTTTCGTCAGCAGGGGAACTGAGAGGTAGGCGCCCGCCTGCCTCAGGATCAACCCCACGATCAGGGAGGCGAAGAGTCCGCGCCCCATTCCATTCATTACGTCGATGACAAAGTCCCAGCCTTTCCGTTGTCTGTCCATCGAGAGTCCTCCTATGCTGACCGAGCTGACGGTCCGGTGTGATCCTCCGGTTCCGTCCTGCATTATATCAAAGGAGAAAAGCGTAAAAGGCGGTAAAAGGCGGAGGGCACGGATTTCCTTGTCTTTTCGTTTATAATGCTGAGGGGAGGCGAACTCGAAACCATACGGCGCTTGAACCCATTGCGGATGCCGGAATGACCGGAATGAAAGGACAGGATGAGCGGATATGGCGAAGCTTGTGGAATGCGTACCGAACTTCAGCGAGGGGCAGAGGGCCGAGGTCATCGAGGCCATCATCGGCGAGGCGCGCGGGACGCCCGGCGTGACCGTCCTGGACCACTCCTCCGACCCCAATCACAATCGGACGGTGCTCACCTTCGTGGGCGAGCCTCAGGCCGCCAAGCAGGCGGCGTTCGCCTGCTGCGCCAAGGCCGCGGAGTTGATCGACATGGAGAAACACAGGGGGGGACATCCCCGCATCGGTGCGACGGACGTCATTCCCTTCATCCCCGTCTCGAACGTTACGATGGAGGAGTGCGTGGCCCTGGCCCACGAGCTGGGCAGGGAGATTGCTGACAAGCTCTCCATTCCCGTCTATTTCTACGAGGCCGCCGCAAAGCGCCCCTCAATGAAGGCGCTGCCCGACGTCCGCAAGGGGGAGTACGAGGGGCTGAAGGAGGCCATCAAAACGCCGGAACGCGCCCCCGACGAGGGGCCTCGGGCGATGCACCCCAGGGCCGGAGCTACGGTCGTCGGCGCGCGCCCCTTTCTGGTGGCCTTCAACATCAACCTGTCGACCTCCGACGTGGCCCTGGCCAAGCACATCGCCCAGACCATCCGCGCGGCCAGGGGCGGCTATGTGAACTGCCGCGCCATCGGCCTGGCGCTTGAGGAGAGGGGGATCACCCAGGTCTCCATCAACATGACGGACTACACCTCGACCCCGCTGCACCGCGTCTTCGAGACCGTCAAGTCCGAGGCCGCGCGCTACGGTGTCAGCGTCGTGGGCAGCGAGATCATCGGGCTCACCCCCATGCAGGCCCTCCTGGACGCCGCCGACTTTTACCTGCGTCTCGAGGGTTTCAAGCGCGAGCAGGTGCTGGAGGCCCGGTTGTTGGAGGAATAGTGTGCCGGGGGTCCGCGTCGCTTGAAACCCGATGGGGGTGCGGGGGGCGTCGGCCCCCCGTGCTTTGCCCAATTAAGGATAGAGGCTCTATGAGGGCGGACGGATTTTGGAGGGGATATTCTCGTCATGGAAGTTATGGATCTGATACGGCACAACGGTTACGTTCAGGCTATTTTGGGTTATGCGGTCCTGCTGATTTTGATCGGGTGGTTCGTGGGCAGAAGGGTCAGGAGTTCGTCGGGCTTCTTCGTCGCGGGGAGGAGGCTGGGGACGGGCCTTCTCTTCACCACGCTGATCGCGGCAAATATCGGCGCCGGCTCCACGGTCGGAGTCGCGGCCATCGCCTATAAGTCCGGCGTCTCCGCCTGGTGGTGGATCGGGAGCGCGGGCATCGGCTCCATGATCCTGGCGTTCTGCGTAGGCCCCAGGATCTGGCGCATCGCCTGCCGGCACGGACTCTACACGCTTGGGGATTACCTGGATATGCGCTACGGCAAGGTGTTTCGGGGATTTTTCTCCGGGATGATGGCCGTCGGCACCCTGGCCCTGTTCTCCGGCCAGCTCCTGGGCATCGCCTGGATTCTGGAGGTCGTGGCGGGGGTGCCGAAGACGGCGGGCGTCATAGCGGGCGCGGTCGTCGCGACGCTCTATTTCGCGGCTGGCGGCCTGCTCTCCGCCGCGGTCGTCAATATCGTCGAGCTCGTGGTGATCCTCGCCGGATTCCTCGTCGCCCTGCCCTGCATCTACGAGTTCGTCGGAAGGTGGGAGGGGCTGACCGCCAGGGTGGCCCAAAATCTGCCCGACGCGGCGCGGCAGGCGTCCTTCTTCTCCATGGACGGCATTGGCGTTACGGTTATCGTTGGCTACCTGGTCATGCTTGTACCGTCCTTCTTCATCTCCCCCGGTCTGATCGGCAAGGTCTTCGGGGCGAAGGACGAGCATGCCATCCGCTGGGGGACGGCGCTCAACGGAGCGGTCCAGCTTTTGTTCGCGGTCATCCCCGTCTTCATCGGCATGGCGGCCTTCGCGGCCTTTCCGGACCTTCCGCGCGCGGATCTGGCCCTGCCGACCGCGATGAAGGAGATGATGCCCTTCTCCATCGCCACGCTGGCGCTGGCGGCCATCTTCGCGGCGGAGGTCAGCACGGCGGACGCCGTGCTCTACATGCTGGCGACCTCCGTCTCCAACGATCTCTACAAGCGTTTTCTGAACCCCGGGGTGTCGGATGCCGCGCTGCTGAGGTTCTCGCGCGCCGTTACCCTCGCGTCGGGAGTGCTGGGCGTGCTCTTTGCATTGAAACTCGGCAGTATCATCTCCGCGCTGACCATCTTCTACTCGCTGATGAGCGTCTCCCTGGCCGCGCCGCTCGTCTTCGGGCTCTTCACCCGCTGCGCCTCCAACGCCGGGGCCATCCTCGCCTCGGTCTGCGGCATCGCGCTCACGCTGTTCTGCACCTTCTATCGGGGGGCGGAGACTGTGAATCTGTGGGTAGGCGTGCTGGACACCCGGACGCACCTGGTGGATTTCGGCCTGGCGAAGCTCAACGCCACCACCTGCGGCATCCTGTTCACCTTCGCGGTGATGGCCGTCTCGCTCCTGATCCTGCCGTCCCGGAACATGGCGCTGGACAAAGGACGATAATCTGGAGCTCAATGAGCCCAGCGGCGATCGGATGGGTATCCGATCGCCGCTGGGCAAGGGATCCTGGCGGACTCCCCCGATTCATCATTTACCGTCCCGATTACTCCGGTACACTGCTGTAGGTCTAGAACTCCTTGGGACTAGACCGTATCCAATCCGGGACTCTCCTCTCCGTGAGATCGATGATCTTTGTGCCACCAATGCTTGTAAAACTGCTCGAGAGAAAACAGAATCAACAAAATCATCCCCACAAGAAAACCCAACGGGGAAACCCATGCCGGGGTATTGCTGGTCGTGGTCATCTGCCCGGAACTTACCTGCGCCATGATGGCTATGTATCCGTAATAGCCGACAATTCCTGAAAAACAGGCGACACACAGGGATTGCAAAAGGCGCAGAAAGCGATACGCCCTCAGTTTCCCTCTCTTTTTCAGCATTTCATCGAGAAGCTCAAGCCTCATCAAGTCGCTGTTCCGATAAAGCAGAGCGGTTCCGATGAAATACGCCCAGACAAAGATCGTGCGCAACAATTCGTCACTCCAGGCGATTGAAACCTTCAATACAAACCGCGTAAACACCCCAAGCGTGGTCAACAGGATCGCGGCAAGGCCGGTAATCCCCATAAAAAACTCGACGAAGGACAGGCTTCTTTTCAACAGATTCATCGTTTTTATTTGAGTTCCCCGACAAAATCCTTGACCATATTGAGATACTTGTCGCTTTTCGTCTGGGAAACAAAAAGTTGATAGACGGGCTCCACGAGCGCGGCGAAAGCCATTTTATCCGGTGCCTCCTCGACAAGAATTCCCTTGCCCTTCAGAAACTGGACATTGTCTCGGTCGCTCTCGTCATCGAGCTGTCGCTGATAATCCCGCGCTTCTTCAGAAGCCTTTTGAACGGCATTTTTCTGAGACTCGTTCAGCTTTTCCCAAGTTAGCCGACTGATTCCAAAGGGCATTGGCGTATAGGCATGCCCCGTGAGAGAAAGGTACTTTTGAACCTCGTACATCTTAGTCGAGACGATCTGAGCCAAAGTGTTTTCCTGGGCATCCACAGTTCCTTGCTGCAAGGCAGTAAACACCTCATTCATGTCTATTGCCATAGGGATCGCCCCGAAGGATTCCCAGGTTTTTTGCTGTGTCGTCGATACGACGGTGCGAATTTTTAAGCCTTTCATATCCTCCGGAGTCCGAATAGGGCTTCGGCTGTTCGAGACGTGACGAAGTCCGCTCTCCCAATAACAAAGCAAAACGATCCCCTTTTCGGTAAAAAGTTTGCGTACCTCGTCTCCAGGCACCCCATCAAGGGTTTTGCGCGCCTGCTCGTTGGACTGGAACATATAGGGCAGTTCAAAAACCTGAATCTCGGGGACATATCCGGAAAAATAAGACGTTCCCGTGGTAACGATATCAATTGTCCCCTGCGCCATTCCCTCGACGCAAGCCGTCAGAGAGCCGAGCTCGGCGCCAAAAAACGGGTCAATCTCCAGTTCCCCGCCGGAATGTTCCTTCACCTTTTCCGCAAAGAATTTGAGCGCCTTGCCGCTTGGGCTTTCCTCGGGCAACCCGGCGCATACCGCGGTCAACTTCATCCCCGCTGAAGCCGAGACCCCCAGGAACAGAACAAAGAACAGCGTTACTGCAAAACGAACCGATCCTTTCATGATGACTCTCCTCCTTAAAAATAATGTTCCTCTATTGACAGCGGAACTCCGCGGACGACCTATTTCAGCACTGTGGGAATGAACGTCGCGATGGGCGGAATAAAGGTGACCATCAAAAGTCCGATGATGGTGATGGCTATAAACCATCGAGCTTCTTCGATCACGCTATGGGTTGGACGGTTTCCGATGGACGCCGCCATGAAAAGATTCAGTCCCATCGGCGGCGTGATCAGGCCGACACAGGTGGAGGAAACCATAATGGCTCCGAAATGGACTGGCGATATGCCAAACTTTATGGCCACCGGCACAAAGATCGGGGTAAAGATTGTGACGATAGGCACGGAATCGATAAAACATCCGGCTATAAGCAGCACAGCCACAGCTAAGATCAGAAAAACGGCGGGGCTGCCGGTCATACCCAAAAACATCTGGACGGCCCTACCCGGAATCCTCTCCCGGGTCAGCACCCAGGCAAATGCACCGGAGGTACCGACGATAAACATAATGCCTGCGGCGCTCTGCATGGCTTTGGCCAAAACCGCGAACATCGAGGAAAATGTGATCTCCCGGTAAATAAAAAGTCCGATCAGCAAGGAATAAAAACAGGCAACCCCCGCAGCCTCAGTGGGGGTGAACACCCCGGAGTAGATCCCTCCGAGGATAATGAAGGGAGCAAGGATAGCCCAAAAGGAGTCTTTGAACTCCGCCCAGGCCCTTTTGGCCGAGAAATGCCCCTCTCCGCGAAAACCTCTTTTTTTGCATATCAGGACAGCGACTAGGGCGACGAGCAGGGCCTGGAGCAGTCCGGGGCCTATCCCCGCAAGAAGCATGTCGCTCACCGATTGGTTCGCGCCGATGGCATACAAGACCATAACGATCGAGGGGGGAATTAGGGGGCCGAAAATCCCCGCCGTCGCCTGAAGAGAACACGCAAAGTCCTGATCATATCCTGATTTGACCATGGAGGGAATCATGATTCCGCCAACAGCCGCGGTAGCGGCGACCCCGGAGCCCGTCATCGCCGCAAAAAAAACGCTTGACACGACGACGGCAAGGGCCAGTCCTCCGGTGAAATGCCCGACAATGGATTTGGCAAAGGCGACGATCCTGCGTGATATCCCTCCAAACTCCATGAGGACTCCAGCCATGACAAAGAAAGGAACGGCCATAAGGGTGAATTTATCGACGCTGGATATGATTTGCTGCGTTATGATCAGCGGAGGCGTATTGGCAAAAAAAACGATGTAGCCCAGGGCGGAAGCTCCGAGGCATATAGCGATAGGCAACCCCAAAAACAGCATCACAAAAAAAGACAAGAACAGAAAAGCCGTTGCCAACGAGAACACCTCCGTCTATTCTGCGGACGCAAACGCCTTTTACTGAACGCTTACCCTCCGCAAATCAATAAAGCTTATCCAGTTCGATTTCCTTGTTGAAGGAAAACTCGGGAGTGGGAAAATTGCCGTTATCGGTCTCTGTGTGGAATCTATTGAGTCCCTCCACCATGACCTCCCGTACATTGGCAAACCGCTTCACGAACTTGGGCCTGAAATCAGAGTACATGCCCAACAAATCCTGTGTCACCAAAACCTGACAGGCACAATGGGGCCCAGCCCCGATTCCCATTGTAGGGATACCGATCGACTCCGAAATCCTCTTCGTCACCCCCGAAGGCACACACTCGATGACGATGGCGCTGGCGCCGCTGCTCTCCAGAGCCTTGGCATCCTCGATCAATTTTTTTGCGGATTCAAGGCTATCCCCTTGAACCTTGAAACCTCCAAGAGACATTGCCGTCTGCGGCGTCAGACCGATGTGACCGATCAGAGGAATTCCAGCTCGCACGATAGCGGCAACCTGATCCGCCACCTCGCTGCCCCCCTCCAGCTTCACCGCGTCGCAGCCGGTCTCCTTGATCATATGCGTTGCGTTGACGATTGCCTGTTCACAGTTCACGTTGTAGGAACCAAAAGGCATATCTCCGACGACGAACGTGTTTGGAGCTCCCTTGACCACGGGCCGAATATGATAGATCATGTCCTCCATCGTGACCCCAGTCGTAGAGCTATAGCCGAGCATGACCATCCCAAGAGAATCCCCGACGAGGATGATTTCACAATCGCTCTCGTCGACAATAGAAGCCGTCGTGTAGTCATAGGCCGTAACAAGCGTATACTTCCTGCCCTGATCCTTCATCCTCTGCAAATCCTGAACCGCAATCTTTTTTTTCACGTTCATCAAGATCTTCTCCTGCTTGCTTGAGATGGCTTTGCTCCGGGCTGGAAGCCCGATAAACACCGCGAAAAATTATGGGCCACTTGTGTCACATTCCGAATGAGCATTTCGAGCTTCCCCTCGTCCTCGTCATATAAAAAACGGGGGACGGCGACGCTGATAGCAGTGACAACCTTGCCGCTATAGCCGGTAACAGGTGCGGCAACGCACAGCAATCCGTCCACATACTCCTCGTTATCGATGGAATAGCCTTGTTTTTTAACCTCCGCTATCGCAGCCATAAGCTGGTTCGCACTCCGAATGGTGTTGGGCGTGTAAGGGGTGAGGGGCTCGTCCGCAAACATCTCGAAGATCTCCTTATCCTCCATTCCGGACAGAAGCGCTTTACCAAGCCCCGTGCAATAAAGGGGCATACGCAAACCCAGCCGAAGGTCAACCTTGATAGTCGCGGTGCTTTCTATTTTATCGATATATACCATAGTATTGCCGTCGCGAATCGCCAAGTTGATGCCCTCTCCGGTGAGCGAGGCGAGCTCTCTCATAAAAGGGTAAGCCACTTGTTTGAGCCCCATATTCGCCACAACGCTGTTTCCGATTTCAAAAAACCTGAGGCTCAAAGAGTATTTGCATTCCGTATTCTTTTGGACATATCCCTTCTCCTTGAGGGTCTGAAGCAAACGGAAAACCTTGCTCTTGTCCAACACCAATCTTCTGGCAATATCCGTGACCCCCAACGAATGAGTCTCCGCTAAAAGTTCCAGAATATCCAAAGCATTACAAACGGTCGAGGTCAACTTCAAAGCGTTCATCCCTTCCCTGTGTGCCTTTCCCTATACGCCCATGATCCAGAAGAACAGATCCGCCGATGCAGCTCAAAGGAATTTCTGAATAAGAAGGAAGTTTTTGTTTTACATATTAAAACAAAGATTCAATATATATCACGACGTGATAGATATATCATGGAATCGACACCGCTGTCAAGTTACTGTAAGAGCAGATTACCCCTCAAGCGGATAGATCGGCCCCAAATCCGCAGGCAAAATTATTAACGTGTAGCGAAGGAGAGCTTTGCGCATTTTTCTGCCGCACCTGATGGGGGAAAGGTCAGAGTTGGCTTAACCTGTACAACGACGGGCTTAATCTTCAGTAAAGCTGTCGCAACCTGCGGTTTGAGGGTAAGGCGAAGGCTATCCTCAAAATCGGAACTTTTTGATATACTGTCCTTCGTGTTGTCAATCACACACATCCGGCGCGGGGCCGCAAAGGTGTTCCGCATGCCGCCCTCCGGGCGGGGCGCGGGATCGGGGAGCTCCAAAAAAGGCGCCGGATGGAGGCTTAACCTTTGGGAGGTTGAAAAAGTGGCAGTTGTTAGCATGAAGCAGTTGCTGGAGTGCGGCGTGCACTTCGGGCACCAGACGAGGCGCTGGAACCCCAAGATGAAGCCCTACATCTTCACGGAGCGCAACGGGGTCTACATCATCGACCTGCAGAAGACCGTGAGGGGCCTGGACAAGGCGTATGATTTCATCCGCACGACGGTCTCGGAGGGGGGCACGGTGCTCTTCGTCGGGACCAAGCGCCAGGCGCAGGAGACGATTCGCGACGAGGCGACGCGCTGCGGCCAGCATTTCATCAACCAGCGCTGGCTGGGCGGCCTGATGACGAATTTTCCCACGATCCGCAAACGCGTCCAGCGGATGCTGGAGCTCCGCAAGTACGACGAGGACAATACCTGGGAGAAGTTCTCCAAGAAGGAGCTCGCTGCATTGCGCAAGGAGCAGCTGAAGCTCGAGAAGTACCTGGGCGGCATAGCCAAGATGAACGCCGTTCCGGACGCGATTTTCCTCATCGACCCGCGCCGTGAGGAGAACGCCATCGCCGAGGCCCGCAAGCTGGGCGTGCCGGTGGTCTCGATTGTCGATACGAACTGCGATCCCGAGGTGATCGACTACCCCATCCCGGGCAATGACGACGCCATCCGCGCCATCAAGCTGATTACGGGGCTTATGGCGAACGCGGTGATCGAAGGGCGGCAGGGCGAGGACGAGGCTGCCCCCGCGGAGGCCGATAAGGCCGAGGAGGAGGCCAAGCCCGTGGACGTCAGCGAGAACGACTTGATCGCGGTTCGCGAGCGTCTGCACAATACCTACGGCAGCGACGACGACGGTGAAGGCAAGGGGGATCGTTAATATGGCCGAAATTTCCGCAGGCGCGGTCAAGGAGCTCCGGGAGCGCACGGGCTCCGGGATGATGGATTGCAAGAAGGCGCTGGCCGAGACGAACGGCGACGTGGAGAAGGCCATCGACTACCTTCGTGAGAAGGGGCTCGCCAAGGCGGCAAAGAAGGCCAGCCGGGCGGCCAGCGACGGCCGCATCTTCCACTACGTCCACAACAACTTCAAGGTGGGCGCGCTGCTGGAGCTGAACAGCGAGACGGACTTCGTCGCCAAGACGGACGAGTTCAACGCGCTGGGGCACGAGATCGCCATGCACATCACGGCGGCGAATCCCCTCTACCTCCGCCCCGAGGAGGTCCCGGCCGAGGACTTGGAGCGCGAGAAGGAGATCTACCGTCAGCAGCTCCGGGACGAGGGAAAGCCCGAGGACCGCATCGAGAAGATCGTGGAGGGCAAGATCCGCAAGTTCTACGAGACGACCTGCCTGATGGAGCAGGCCTACATCAGGGACCCCGACAAGAAGATCGGAGACCTGGTGGTCGAGATGATCGCCAAGCTGGGCGAGAACATTGTCGTCAAGCGCTTTGCCCGTTTCATGATCGGGGAATGACGTATTGAATACCGCTTCAGAATGACGGATCCGGCGTGGACGATTCCTTCCTCCGCGCCGGATTTTTGTTGCGCGGAGGGAACTTCCTTCGTATTTTCGTTCCGCTGAGGGGGGATTGCGATGCCGAGGTACAAGAGGGTCCTGTTGAAGCTCTCCGGGGAGGTGCTGGCCGGGGACAGTCGCTTTGGCCTCGATTTCGACGCGATGCGTCGGGTCGGGACGGAGCTCGCCGAGGTTCACCGTGCGGGTGTCGAGCTGTGCATGGTGGTGGGCGGCGGCAACATGCTGCGGGGCCGGGATGTCGAGAAGCTGGGCATCGAGCGGGCCCAGGCCGATTACATGGGTATGTTGGGGACGGTCGTCAACGCCCTGGGGCTCCAGGACGTCCTGGAGAAGCTGGGCGTCCCGACGCGTGTCCAGACCGCTATCGAGATGCGGGCGGTCGCGGAGCCCTACATCCGCCGCCGCGCCCTGCGGCACATGGAGAAGGGGCGCGTGGTAATCTTCGCCGCAGGGACGGGCTCCCCGTTCTTCTCGACGGACACCACCGCGGCCCTGCGGGCGGCGGAGATGAACGCGGACTGCATGGTCAAGGGGACGAAGGTGGACGGGATTTACGACAGGGACCCGAGCGCCTACAAGGACGCGAAGTTCCTCTCCCGCGTCACTTACAGCGAGGCGCTGCGTGACGGCATCGAGGTCATGGACGCCTCCGCGTTCTCCCTCTGCCGCGAGAACCGTATCCCGATCCTCGTCCTGAACGTCCGGAGCCAGGGCACCCTGGTTTCGGCGCTTGTCAAAGGCGAGCGAATTGGTACAATCGTGGAGGAGGAAGAGACCGAATGAACGCGGCCCGGCGAAAGGGCGCCCAATCACACGAGAGGAGGAGACGCTATGCCCAAGAACGAGATCAAGCAGCTGCGGGACAAGATGGAGAAGGCTGTGGCGTTTTTGCATAACGAATACCTGGCGATTCGGACCGGACGGGCCCACCCCGGGCTGGTGAGCGATATCAAGGCGGACTACTACGGCACACCGACGCCCCTCAAACAGATGGCGAACATCACGGTTCCCGAGGGCCGCAAGATCCAGATAGCGCCCTTTGACCGCTCCAGCCTGAAGACGATCGAGAAGGCCGTTTTGGCCTCGAACCTCGGGATCACCCCTCAGAACGACGGGGAATGCATCCGCTTGACCCTGCCGGAGCTCACGCGGGAGCGGCGTGTGGAGCTGACGAAGCTCCTGGCGAAGAAGGCCGAGGAGGCGCGCGTCGTCCTGAGGAACCACCGCCGCGATTCCGTCGAGGCTTTGAAGAAGATGGAGAAGGACTCCGCCATCACCGAGGACGACCTGAAGAAGTACACCAAGGAGGTCCAGGACGCGACGGACGAGTACATCAAAAAGGTCGACGAGGCCTATAAGGCGAAGGAGAAGGAAGTCCTGGAGGACTGACCCGACGGAGAACGCCCTGAGAACTTCTGGAGGAGAGCCTGATGGAAGAGCAGAATCAATACACCTCGCCCGAATACGACGGGTTCAAGCAGAAGCTGCGCAAGATTATCGGACTGGACCTGAATTCCTACAAAAATCAGATTCACCGGCGGGTCCACATGCTGATGGATCGCTGGAACGTCAAAACCTACGACGACTACTTCAACACGATAAAGAACGACGATAAAAAGCTGAGGGAGTTTCTGGACCATCTGACGATCAACGTGTCGGAGTTCTTCCGCAACGACAGCCAGTGGTGGAAGCTGCGGGACCAGCTCATCCCCGAGCTGATCAAGAAGCGGGGCCACAAGCGGCTGAAGCTGTGGAGCGCCGGCTGCGCCACGGGTGAGGAGCCGTATTCCCTGGCCATTCTGTCGGCCGTCTGCGGCCTGGACGCCTCGACCCCGGTGCTGGCCGCCGACATTGACCAGGGGGCCATTGCCATCGCCCAAAAGGGCGTCTACCTGAAGCGGCAGCTTCTGAACGTTCCTCCGGAGTACCTCTCCAAGTACTTCACGACCCGGGACGGGGGCGAGACCTACGAGGTGAACGCCGAGATCAAGCGGCGCGTGTCGTTCAAGCGCTTCAACATGATAGACGACGCCTTCGGCAGCGGGTTCGATGTCATCCTCTGCCGCAACGTCGTCATCTACTTCACGGCGGAGACCAAGTCCCTGCTCTACGTCAAGTTCTTCAACGCCCTGGCGCCCGGTGGGTATTTCCTGGTCGGGTCCACGGAGCAGATCTTCGAATACAAGAAGATGGGCTTCGAGATGGCGGGGCCGTTCCTCTATACGAAAAAATAAGGGAAGCGCTGATTAAAACAAGAACGCATATTTTCCCAAAGGGAAATATACAAAACATCTATAAAAAAGCTCCAGCGCTTCCCTAAAAATTAACATGGGGGCTTTGATGAAGAACCTAAGCGACCAACACAACTCGCATACGCTCGTTGGTTGTCTGCTTACGCCCCCTGGTGAAGAACCTGATGAAGCCCCTTACGCCGCTATCCTGAGACTGATCGGCCCGCAAGCGAAGCGAGCGGATGGCCGGAAGGCTCCCCTTTGGGGATAGCGGCGGCCCCGGCAAGCTTCTTCCTCAAAACAGGCAAGCTGGGGTACCACCGGGGAGCTTCATGGATTAAATCAGCGTTTTCTAAGATATGCGAAAATCAGAACCACCGGCTAAGCCGGTGGTTCTGATTCGGAACTTACGCTTTGCGCCTCAGCCCCAGCGATACTGCAAGGAACAGCGCAAGAGCGCCTACCCCGGCGTCGCATCCGCCGCCGCTCGATTTCCCGGTAGAACCGGGATTTGGCTCCGTCTTCGGGGTCATCTCGGAGAGTTTCAATCCTCCCGACGGCAGGGACGCGGCGTTCCCGTCGATCACAACCTTCGTCACCGCGGCGCTGCTCAGGGCATCCCGACCGACCTTACCCGTTATCCGCAGTTCATAGGCGCGGCCGCTTTCGGACAGGGAGGCAGCGGAGAGAATCCGCGTCTCGCCGTCGTACAGGCCGTACCGCAGCGAGCCCTCGATGAAACCCTCAACCTCCACGGACAGGGTCTTCGGGGCCGCGTACAGGGTCACCGTGGTAGAAAGCATCACAGGAACACACCCCTCCGCGTCCGCGGCCTCCGTCACGATCACCCAGTCCGCGGGGCGGGCCGACACGACAGGCTTCTGCTCGGGCGTCGGCGTCGGTCCAGGCGTTGGTCTAGGTGTTGTTCCGGGTGTAGGCGTCGGAGTTGGCGTCGGCCTCGGGGTTGGCGTCGGAGTCGGAGTTGGCGTTGGCGTTGGTGTCGGAGTCACGACCCTCTCGGTCACCGTGTAGGCTTTTCGCGCAGAACGCCCGTCCTTCAGCGTCACCGTCACCGTCAGGATGGAGGACTGAAACCCGGCCCTGGGCGTCCCCCGCACCGCCACATCCGTGTCCTCGGACGCCGTGGAATCCCTCAAAGAGGCCGTCAAGCCCTCCCAGACCCCCTGGAACGAGACGACATCGACGGAGGCAACATCCGACGAAACCAGGTTCCGCACCGTCAACAGTCCGCTGTAGGGCGCACCGCCTGCAATTTCGGTCGAGGGCTCGATCGTCTCGGGCAGGACAAACGCCAGCGTTTTCATCAGCGTATAGTCCGCGGAGAGCACCGTCCCTCCGCCAAGCGTGACGCTCACGGTCACCCCGGTCGTCGGAACATCTGCGGAGACCGTCCCGGACAGGACAACCGTATCGCCGCTGATGACGGCTTCAGGCCCTGTCGACCAGTCGCCGGGCGTTTTGGCGACCGCGGCCGCATCCGCGTTCACCAGATCCCCGGATGCGACGCCCTTCACGCGCGCCGTCCCCTGATAAGGCAGGCCTGGATCAAAGGTATGGGGCTCGATCTCCGCCTCCAGCGCGGGCACTGTCACTCTTGTAAAGGCTTTGATGCAGGCGTTGATACCCTCTGTATAACCGTCCTCCCAGCTCACCCCGTTCCCGGAAAAATAGCTCTCCCCCGGGTTGCAGACGGCGTTGTCCGAGTAGCCCTTGATCTTTACCTCCGCAGCCAGGGGAAAATTATAGCCGGGGGTCTCCATGCGGAGCACCACGGAGAAACGCTCCCCCGTCTCCAACGGCACAGGAGCCGTCAGGTCCACCGTGTGGTAGCCCGCGAACGGGAGCGCTCCGTCGACCGCGTAGACGAGCGTCCCGGAGACGGGCGTTCCCGACGCTGTTCCCAGGCGATAGACGAGCAGCCTGTAGCGCGCGTTCGCCGCCGTGGTGTAGAAGGAGACCGACCTCAGCGTCTCGTCCCCCACCACCGTGAAGACGTTGCCCATCCAGCCTTGTCCGGACATGCCCAAATAACAGGATTTGCACCACCCCAGGTCGTCGTACCCGTATTGGCGCATCGAGGGATCCGCCGGGACCACCCGGTAGACGGCGCCGTCCTCCAGGGTCTTGTCCTCGTAGGAGATCCAGAAGTAACCGTCCTCGCCAAATCCCGGCCCCCAGCTGTTCTTGACCAGCCAGGCGCCGTCCCTCGCGGGTCGGGGCCGGTCGGATCGGAAGTTCTCCTTGGGATAATTGTCGTCCCAGCCCACGGCCAGCACCTCATGGTTCGCGCCGTCGTTGCTGTTGCTGTTGTAGAAGGAGACGTCGTCGCTCGTGTAGTAGTGCCAGTCACTGCAATAGGCAATGGAGATGGCCCCGTACCTCCGGATCAGCGTCTTCCAGACCGTGTCATCCGGCTTTTTTCGGTCACGTCCCAGATAGAAGACATCCCGCAGGTGCAGCCGGTTGGGGTAGTCCGAGGCCGACTGGTCGGGCTCCGTCCCATAGGGCAGACTGTCCTCGGAAACCGCCCCCGTCCAGCGCGCCAGGGTCGCCGTCGACTTGAAATTATTTCCTTCCTGTCCCAGGACATCGGCGGAGGTCGGAGAGGAAAGGACATTTCCAGCCCTACCCGTAAACCCCTTCCCTGGCTCCATGTAGGTGAACCAGGCCAGGTGCATCTCCGAGAGGTCGAGGTCCTCCGAGGTTCCGCCGAGCCCCTGCGTGAGATACGACGACTCGGCCGCCCCGATGGCGGCGAAGCTCCAGCAGGTTCCAAAGGGGCCTTGATCTCGCGCCGGCGTCACCCGCCCCTCCGCGCGGAGGTCGCAGGACGCGGGCAGCGTCGCATCGCCGCGGTTCGATCGCCGGCCCGGGAAGCGGGAGTAGTCCACTCCATCCAGGTGCGAGAGGTCCACGGGGGACGGAACGTAACCCGTAGGCCTCTCGCCGGCGGGACCGGAGGCACGGTCTCTTCCCCGCGCGGCTCCCTCCCGCCAGCGCAGGAACTCCGGGGAGAGGGGCGCGCTTTGCCCCCAGGCAAACGCCCCGCCCGCGCAACTGAACACCCAAAACAACGCAACAAGCCAACTCACCCTTCTCAATCGCGTTCCCTCCTTTTTCCGTTTGCGCCGCGCAACCCCCTAAAAGCTTCCTGAAACAGCCTCTTTTTGCCCGGAATATCCCCCCTCTCTCAAAGACTGAGGCAAGCGCCACAGCCTACGCCGGGAACATAAAAAAAACCCTCCCCCCTGCGCTCTGCACGCCGGGCGGAGGGGCTTTTTTGTTCAAATTTATTCGAGCGATCTGCTTCCGAGCTGTTACTTCTCAGATCAGCGGACAAACACAAAAACGCACGCACAATAGTTGCGCCGAATCAAGAAAAAGTCAAGAGGGGAACGGGAACCTGTCGCTGATCCTGCTGAACCTCGGCGGTGGCACTCGTTTCCTGGTGCGCCGCGCAAACCAAACCCTACTTCCCGCCCCGTTTCATCGTCTCCTTCATCAGCACGTCGTGTGCCCCGCCCTCGGTGATCGTCACGGGCGAGACCAAGGTCAGGCGCGCCTTCTCCCGCATCTCGGGGATGGAGAGAGCCCCGCAGTTGCAGAACGTCGAGCGCACCTTGTTGAGCGTCTCCGCCACGTTATCCCTCAGGCTGCCCGCGTAGGGCACGTAGGAGTCCACGCCCTCCTCGAACGACAGCTTCTGCTCCGCGCTGGCGTCGCCCGTGTCGTAGCGCTGCCAGTTCCGCGCGCGCGAGGACCCCTCGCCCCAGTACTCCTTGACGAAGTTTCCGTTCACCATCACCTTGTTCGTCGGGCTCTCGTCGAACCGCGCGAAGTAGCGCCCCAGCATGCAGAAGTCCGCGCCCATCGCCAGGGCCAGCGTGATGTGGTAGTCCATCACGATGCCGCCGTCGGAGCAGACCGGCACGTAGACGCCCGTCTCCTCGTAGTAGGCGTCGCGCGCCCGGGCCACCTCGATCACGGCCGTGGCCTGACCGCGCCCGATCCCCTTGGCCTCGCGCGTGATGCAGATGGACCCGCCGCCGATCCCCACCTTGACGAAGTCCGCCCCCGCTTCGGCCAGGAAGCGGAACCCATCCGCGTCCACGACGTTCCCGCCCCCGACCCGCACCGCATCCCCGTACCGCTCGCGGATCCAGGAGAGCGTGCGGCGCTGCCACTCCGTGAAGCCCTCGGACGAGTCGATGCACAGCACGTCCGCTCCGGCGTCCACCAGCGCCGGGACGCGCTCCGCGTAGTCGCGCGTGTTGATCCCCGCCCCGACCACGTAGCGCTTGCGCGCGTCCAGGAGCTCCAGCGGGTTCTCCTTGTGCATCGAATAGTCCTTGCGGAACACGAACGCCACCATGTGCCCCCGTTCGTCCACCACCGGCAGCGCGTTCAGCTTGTGCTCCCAGAGGAGGTCGTTGGCCTCGCTCAGCGTTACGCCGTCCCGGGCGTAGACCAGCTTTTCGATGGGCGTCATGAAGTCTCGCACGGGCGTGTCGGGCGTCATGCGGCTCTCACGGTAGTCGCGGCTCGTGACGATGCCCAGGAGGCGTCCCGTCAGGGACCCGTCGTGCGTGACGGCGACGGTGGTGTGTCCCGTCCTCTCCCGAAGGCGCAGGATGTCGGTGAGCGTCTGGTCCGGGCCGATGGACGAGTCGTTGGCGACGAACCCCGCCTTGTAGCGCTTGACGCGCCGAACCATCTCGGCCTCGCGCTCCACGGCCTGGGAACCGTAGATGAACGACACACCGCCCTCCCGCGCCAGGGCGATCGCCAGCCGGTCGTCCGAGACCGACTGCATGATCGCCGAGGTCAGAGGGATGTTCATCTCCAGCGGCGGCCGTTCGCCCCGCCGGAAGCGGCAGAGCGGCGTCCGCAGGGACACGTTGGCAGGAATGCAGTCCGCCGACGAGTAGGAGGGGACCAGCAGATACTCGGAAAACGTGTGCGACGGTTCCTCGTAAAAATGGGCCATTTCCAGAATCTCCTTACATAGTCATAAAAGTCCACGTTACATCCGGGCATCCGGCCGGGGGAGGTCCGGGGCCTTCCCCTCCTTGCAGAAGCCCGAGGGCCGTGCGCCGGCAGGGACCTCCATGGGATAATCCCCGTCGAAGCAGGCCCTGCAGTACAGCTGCCTGTCCTCGCAGGCCGCCGAGAGGCCGTCCTCGCTCAGGTACGTCAGCGAGTCCGCACCCAGGAAGTCCCGGATCTCCTCCTCGGACTTCCGCACCGCTATCAGGTTCTCCCTGTAGGGGGTGTCTATCCCGAAGTAGCAGGAGTAGCGGACCGGGGGCGACGTGATGCAGACGTGCACCTCGCGCGCGCCGGAGTCCCGCAGCTGCCCCACGATGCGGCGGCACGTCGTGCCCCGGACGATGGAGTCGTCGATCACGATCAGGCGCTTCCCCTCTATATTGTACCGGATCGGCGAGAGTTTGATGCGCACCGAGTCCTCGCGCATCTCCTTCGTGGGCTGGATGAAGGTCCGGCCGATGTATTTGTTCTTGATCAGCCCCTCGCCGTAGGGGATGCCCGACGCCTCCGCGTAGCCGATGGCCGCCGGGACGCCCGAGTCGGGCACCGCCATCACCATATCCGCCTCGATCGGGTTCTGCGCCGCGAGCAGGGCGCCGGAGCGCCGCCGGAAATCGTAGACGCTCACCCCGTCCACCACGCTGTCCGGGCGGGCGAAGTAGATGAGCTCGAACACGCAGAGGCTCTTGCGGCACCAGTGAGACGGCTCCAGGCTGCGAGGCCCGCCGGAGTCCACGATCACGATCTCGCCCGGCTCCACGTCCCGGACGAACGCCGCGTCCAGCGCGTCGAGCGCGCAGCTCTCCGAGGCCAGCACCCACCCGTCTTTGAGCCTGCCGAGGCACAGCGGGTGCAGGCCATGCGGGTCGCGCACGCCGATCAGCCGGTCGCCCATCGTCAGAACCAGCACATAGGCCCCCTTCATCAGGCTCATCGCGTTGCGGATGCCCGCCTCGATCCCGCGGCTGTTCCCGTTCTGGCAGATGAGGTGCAGGATCGACTCCGAGTCCGTGGTGGTCTGGAAGATAACCCCGGCGTCCGACAGGGTCTCCTGGATGCTGTCCGCGTTGACCAGGCTGCCGTTGTGCGCCAGGGCGATCTCGCCCAGTCGGCACCGCGCCGCGAGCGGCTGGGCGTTGCGCACGTCGCCCCCGCCCGCGGTGGAGTAGCGCACGTGCCCGATGGCGATGTTTCCCGAGAGCCCCGCGAGGACGTCCCCGCGGAAGACCTCGCCGGCCAGTCCCAGCCCCTTGAAGGGCTCGATGCGCCCGCCGCGGTTCACGGCGATGCCCGCGCTCTCCTGCCCCCGGTGCTGGAGTGCGTAAAGACCGTAGTATACCGGCCTTACCGCGTCCTCCGCCTCCCGGTACACCCCGATGACGCCGCACTCCTCGTGCAGCGAGTCGTCCTCGAAACCGCGAGAGGCCGGGCCATAAGGGCCATAGAGATGGTCCATCGCCGCTAGCGGCTCACCCGCTCGAACATCTCCCGATAGGCGTCCTCCACGCCGCCCAGGTCCCTGCGGAAGCGGTCCTTGTCCAGCTTGCGGTTCGTCTCCGCGTCCCAGAACCGGCAGGTGTCGGGCGAGATCTCGTCCGCCAGGACGATGCGCCCCTCGTAACGGCCCAGCTCGATCTTGAAGTCCACCAGCCGGACCCCGATCCGCGAGAAATAGTCCTTCAGAAGGCCGTTGATCCGGAGGGCCAGGGCTCCCATCGTCCGCAGCTCCTCCTCCGTCGCCACCCCCAGAGCGAGGATCTGCGAGTCGTTGATCATCGGGTCGCCCAGCGCGTCGTCCTTCAGACAGTACTCAAGGGTGGGGGCCTTCAGCTCCCGCCCCTCCTCGACGCCGAAGCGCTTCGAGAAGGAGCCCGCCGCCACGTTGCGCACGATGACCTCCAGGGGGACGATCTCCACCGCCTTCACGACGGTCTCCCGGTCGCTCAGCTCCTCCACGAAGTGCGTCTCCACCCCGTTTGCCTCCAGCATGCGGAACAGGATGTTGCTCATCCGGTTGTTCACCGCGCCCTTGCCGGCGATCGTCCCCTTCTTCTCCCCGTTGAACGCCGTGGCGTCATCCTTGTACTCGATGATGTAAAACCGGGTGTCGTCGGTCGCGTAGACCTTCTTGGCCTTGCCCTCGTAAAGCCGCTCGCGCTTCTGCATCCTCTATTTCCCTCCCATGAAGAAGTCCACCGCGGACTCGAACATCTCCGTCCTATAGTTCCCCTCGACGTTCCGGTACAGGTACGGCCCGACGCGCTCCGCGTGCCCCATCCTGCCGAACACGCGTCCGTCGGGCGACAAAAGTCCCTCCACGGCGCCCGCGGACCCGTTCGGGTTGTAACGGATGTCCATCGTCGGGCGGCCCTCCGGGTCCACGTACTGCGTCGCGACCTGCCCCGCCTCCGCCAGACGCCTCAGCAGCTCCGGCTCGCACACGAAGCGCCCCTCCCCATGGGATATCGGCATCGTGCGCACGTCCCCCGCTCGGGCGCGCCGCAGCCACGGGGAACGATTCGAGAGCACGCGCGTCCGGACCATCCGCGACTGATGGCGGCCGATGGTGTTGAAGGTCAGGGTCGGGGCGTTCCTGTCCAGCTTGTCCCGTTTGTCCGGCCCGTCCGATTTATCGCCCGGCCCCTTCGGCTCTTTGATCGGGTCCTCCGGGTCCAGGATGCGCCCGTAGGGGAGCAGCCCCGTCTTGACCAGGGCCTGGAAGCCGTTGCATATTCCGCAGATCAGCCCGCCGCGTGCGCCCAGAAGCGCCTCCACCGCAGCGCGCACCGCCGGGCTCCGCAGGAAGATGGCGATGAACTTCCCCGACCCGTCCGGCTCGTCGCCGTTCGAGAAGCCGCCCGGCAGAAGGAGCGCCTGGGACGCGGAGAGCCGTTCCGCAAAGCGGTCCGCCGAGGCCCGCATCGCCTCGGTCGAGAGCGCGTTCACCACCAGGACCTCGGCCCGGCCGCCCGCACGCTCCACCGCCCGTGCGGACTCGTACTCGCAGTTCGTGCCGGGGAACACGGGGATCAGGAACCGGGGACGCGCCGTCCCCACCGGGGGCGCGACACGTGCATGG
>CAJPSE010000003.1 GCA_905373185.1 uncultured Fretibacterium sp. | reverse complement strand
GGGGGTAAGACATGAAAGCGTTGTTTGTCAACGGAAGTCCGCGCAAAAACTGGAACACCCACAAGATGCTGGAGAGCGCGATGGAGGGGGCCAGAGAGGCCGGGGCGGAGGTTGATCTGGTGCACCTGTACGATGTTGTCTTCAAGGGCTGCGTCAGCTGCTTCGCCTGCAAGGTGAAGGGCAACAGGACGAACGGCCTCTGCGCCTTTCGCGACCCGCTGAAGCCGACCCTAGAGAAGGCGCGCACAGCGGACGTCATCGTCATCGGCAGTCCGGTCTATTTCCACTGCTCCACCGCCTCGACGCGCGCCTTTCTGGAGCGGCTGGTGTTCCCTCTGCTCGTCTACGGGATCGAGGAGAGGAGGGTCCTGAAGAAGACCGTCCCCACGGCGATGATCTACACCATGAACTGCCCGGAGGGACTGGCGGAGCGATTTCATTACCCCACCCTGCTGGGGGCGAATACCGACGCCCTCAGACTCACCTTCGGCTACAGCGAGACGCTCTGCGCCTACGACACGTACCAGTTCGGCGACTACTCCCGCTACGAGGTCACCCTGTTCAACGAAAAGGACAAGGCCAGGCAGCGCGAGGAGCAGTTTCCGAAGGACCTTCAAAGTGCCCGCGAGCTGGGGAAGCGGCTGGTCGAAAAGGCTACCTCTCGAGCTGAGCCCGACGCCGAATGAAGAACACCCAGCTCCCAAGCGGGGCCCCAAAGGAAACCGCGGCACGGCCAAGCCGGACAAATGCGGAAGGACCCCGCTTTAGATGGTGGAGTCCTTGCGCGTTGCCAGCCTCAGCCCCTTCGGCGCCGGATGGAGCCCTGCTGGAGCTCTCGCACCAGGTTGATCCTGAACACGTCCGCAAACTCGTCCAGGTTGCAGCAGCTCAGCTCGTAGCGGGCGGAGAGGTTATCCGCCGGCGCCAGGGCCCCCACGCTGACCAGCATGGACGTGTTGCGGTTCAGCCCCAGCACCTTGGAGACCCGTGAGTATTTGGGCAGAAATTCCATGTACTCGCCGGTCTTGGCCTCTATCCAGAATATCCTTTCCCCGACGCTCAGCAGCAGATCGAGCTCGAAGTCCTCCCCGCCCGGAAGGATGATGCACGGATTCTTCATGAAGGCGTAGGGCAGGTCCAGGGTGGCGGGGTGTGTCGTGAGGATGGAGACCACCTTGTCGCGGATGAAGTGCTCCAGCCAGCCTCCGGTGAGGAAGTTGATGGCCGTCGGCGTGCGGTTCACCCGGGCCACGATCTTGTAGTGGGGCGCACGCCGGTAGGCATACGAGGCCAGGAAGTCCACCTCCCGAAGCATCCGGCAGAGGTTCAGGGTATGGGTAACGTCGCGGCCGTTCAGCCCGGCCAGGGAATAGGTAAACTCCGAGCCCTCGTTCAGCGTGGCCTTCAGGGTCTCGTAAAAGGGAAGGACATAGGCAAGATATTTCCCCAGGAAGCCCGCGATCTGAGAGATACGGGGATCCAGGTTGGACTCGTCGGGAATGTGGACGATCTCGACCCCGTGCCTCTGGAGGTATCGCGCCAACCCCTCCAGCTTCGCGGCGGAAAACTGCCCCCCCGCCTCCTCTCCGAGTGCAGAGGGAGGGACAGGGAGCAGGTTGGTAAAGGGGGAGCTCTCCGCCCCGCCGTCCCCGCTGCCCGCGCTCCGAACCAAATTCGGGGAGAGCAGCTCGATGTGACGCCCCATCCGGGAGCTGGAGAGCGTGCGGATTAGCCCCGCGGCCTCGAGGTTCTCGAGCTGGGCCAGCAGGGAGGGCTTGCCAATGGACAGGGACTGCGCCAGCTGATTGATGTGAATCAGCCCCTCCTCCTGTCCCCGGAGGACGTCCATGAGCACGAAGAGCATCCCCAGCGGAGCGAAGCCTCGAAGCGAGGACATCATCTGCACGGAACCGTAATCGAGGGATAAGTAGGGATTCTTCTTGCGCTTCCCCCGTTCCGTTTTTTGGGTTTTTGGGGCCTTTTGGGCGGCGGGCAGCCCGTCCCCCTTCGACGCGTCGGCCCCTGCTTCCTCCACTTTCTGGGCGGGCTCTACCCTCACAATTTCACCATGGATATCGATACCGGTATCAATATCACTGCCGCTCTTCTCATCCTTTTTGCCAACATCGGGATTATTTTCAATACCGGACTTATGTCCCGATGCATTCCGCCCCCTCCGACGCGGGCGTTTTGGGGGCGCCGACCTGACATTATCGGTAATGTTTTTCATGTCAGGGTTTAAAACAGTACCGATATTTTCATCCCTATTCGGGGTCCCCACGTCCTCGGAAGCCTTTTTGCCTTCCTGCGGCAGGCCCTTGTCCTTTGATACAGCATTATTTTTATCACCGGTAACGTTTTTATCTTTTTTTTCGACGTTCCTCCTTATTTTTATAGGCGTATTTTTATTACCGGTTTTGCTTTTGTTATCCTTTTTACCCTTCTCACTCGTACTGGTGATATTGTTTTTATTACCAGCATTCTTTTCATGCCCAACATTGTCTTTTGGATTCGATGTATCGGTGTCTTTTTTGTTACCAGCATGCTTTTTAGCTGTAGTTTTTGCCGCAACGGCTGCCTTCGAGGTCTTATTTTCATTATCGGTATTGTTTTTAACTGACTCAATCACAGATACATTTGCACCGAGGTCTTTTTTAGAAGGGGTGTTTTCACTACCGGTACTCTTTCTGACCCTGTTTCGGGGCTTCCTTTTTTCGGAAACAGAGTTTGCGTGTTTTTCGCCGCCCTCCCCCGGGTCAGCAGCGTGAGAGGCCGCGTCTTGTTCCCTGGGGGGTGCTTTTTTCGGGGAAATAGGGGGCGTCGATCCCGCTTCCACGGGGACCGGGGCCGCCTTTTCCGAAGCACTCTCTCGTCTGCGGGAACGCCGTGCCAAGGCCCTGTCGCCGTCGAGCGGGGACGAAGCCGACGCGGGCTCCTGTTCCCGGCCCGCATGAGAGCCCTTGGGGTTCCGCTCGGCCCCCTTTTCCTTTTGATTCTTGTCTTCCTTCTTATCCTTATCTTTATCCTTATTGGGAGTCCTTTTTCTCATGATCGCCCCACGATTTCCAGAAACCCCAACCACTGCTTCAATTGGGTTCCGTACGTTTCGCTCCTTCTTCCAGGTTTTGTGCCCGTCCCAGAATCACTTCAGCCGATACAATCACTGCAGCCGCTGGAATCAAAACAAAAGGCTGCCCGCTTGAGCTCGAGGACGGCGTCGGGGAGAGTTGCATCGGCTCTCCTCACTTTTTATTTTATCATTCTATGCCGGGTTTTGTAATCCGTCCCAGGTATGTTTTCACTACCGTCATGTTATTTCCTCCTGTCACCTTCCTTCATCTTTCCCTCATTTCCTCACAATCCCCTCTACAGATTCAATCTCCCCAATATGACCCTGAAACATATCCCTAAAACGACGGAAGGCTCTGCCGGGGGTCCCTGCCATAATGGGTGCAATGCGATTGTTTCGGTCGTATATGAAGCGTGTCGGAGAGAGGATTCCGGCACGGGAAGGAGATGATTTTTTGCGTTATGTACAGTTGAGCGTAGCTTTGATGGCGGTGTTCCTTCTCGCCCTTGTCAGTATTCGAATGGCGGGCGCGAGTGGTTTGAGAAAGGGACTGCCCCGGAATCCGAACGAGGGGCAGACGTTCGACGCCGCGAATATCCGGGAGGTCGTCCTGGCGGGCGGATGTTTCTGGGGGGTTCAGGCGTTCATCGACAGGGTTCCCGGCGTGGCGGAGACCGAGGTAGGGTACGCCAACGGCTCGACCAAAAGCCCGACCTACGAGCAGGTCTGCCAGGGGGACACCGGCCATGCCGAGGCCGTGCGCGTCCGCTACGACGCCTCGAGGTTGTCGCTGGACAAACTGTTGACGGCCTTTTTCTCCATCATCGACCCCACCAGCAAAAATCGTCAGGGAGCCGATTTCGGAGCGCAGTACCGGACGGGGGTCTACCTGACGGGGTCCTCGGCCGCGGAGGACCGGGCGGCCGCCGAACGCGTCTTTGCCGTGGAGGCAAAAAAGCACGAGAAGCCCCTGACGGTGGAGCTTGAGCCCCTGAAGAGCTTCTACCCGGCCGAGGAATACCATCAGAAGTACCTGGAGAAAAACCCCGGCGGCTACTGCCACGTCAACTTCGACCGTCTTGGGGATATCCCGGAGGGGATGGAGCACCCCAAGGAGCGCTCGGGCTACGTCCGTCCGTCGGACGAGGAGATCAAGGCCAAGCTGACGGACCTTCAGTACCGGGTGACGCAGCAGGCCGCGACGGAGCAGCCCTTCTCCAGCCCCCTGGACAAGCACACGGAGCCGGGAATCTACGTGGACATCGTGACGGGTGAGCCGCTTTTCTCCTCCACGGACAAATTCGACTCGGGGTGCGGCTGGCCCGCGTTCTCCAAGCCAATCGATCCCGAGGCGGTGCGAGAGCTGACGGACACGAGCTACGGCATGGTGCGCTCGGAGGTCCGCAGCCGCGCGGGCAACAGCCACCTGGGGCACGTGTTCGAGGACGGACCCAAGGAGAAGGGCGGCATGCGCTACTGCATCAACGGGGCCGCCCTTCGCTTCATCCCCGTCGCCGACCTGGAGCGGGAGGGCTACGGGGCCCTCAAGAAACTCTTCAAATAATCCCGTACGCCGCAAAAGGCGTTCGACGTCCGGGGCGGAGCGTCCTATTGATAATGGCGCTTCACCCGGACATCCCAGTAGAGGGTCCCCTTGAGAATGCGGACATCGCTGCGAATCAGGCCGTTCTCGGAGCGCCCCCGCAGTATCTCGCGGACCCGCGCCTTTCCCTCGTCCCCGCAGTCCTGGAAGAAGCGTTCGTAGCGCTTCAGGAGGGCCTCCGCGTCCAGCTCGAAGGTCTCTTCGCGCGCGTGGACCTCCATCTGCGGGCAATAGCCCTCCTCCCAGAGGAGGTCCCATAGCAGCTTCATCCGGTCCGCCCCATTGTGCGGGTCGCCTCGGACATCCCAGCCCACCGCCTCGAAGACCTCCGCCTTCACGTCGTCCCGCTCCTCCAAAAAGCGGTCTATCATGCACCAGCTCCTGGAGCACGCGCACATCCGGCGCAGACTATTCAGGTCCTCGACAGCAGGGGACATCGAGGCAAAGACAAGGTCGAACCCCGAGGAGAGCAGCGTCTCCATGGCGGCATCGGGGCTCTTGAAATCGCCGGCCCGGAGGACGACGTTGCCGTACTGCTTCAGGTTCTCGGCCGCAAACTCCAGCATTCGGCTCGAGACGTCCACGCCCACCGCCTCCCCGACCTGTGGGGCGAACGTCCCAAGATGGCGCCCCACGCCGCACCCGATGTCCAAAACCCTGCCCCCCGGCTGAAGCGCTCCAATCCGTTTCAGGATAGCCAGAGCGGGATCCCTCTCCAAATTCCAGCCGTGCCCCGCGACCCGGCGCTGAAAATCCTCGGCCGACTCGTCCCAGTAGGCCTTGGTGTCCTTTTCCATAATACGATTCACTCCTTTTTGTCTTTTTGCTTAGGGGGTTCCTCCGGACTTCTCACGATTATTCCCGAGCGGCCGTGTCCCGCCGCTCCATCTTCTCTCCGGCGGCATCCCGTCCCCTTCCCGCATGCAGTGCGCGACAGCGCTCGAGGAATGTGTCGAAATGTCGTTTCCTGACGGCGATATCCCTCTCCCACTCCTCGAGGTCCGCATATCCGGATTCCGTGAGACGGTACTCCTTCTGGGGCTCCCCCCGCTCGGGGAGGACCCAGGAGAAGGCCAGAGCTCCCTCCTCGACAAGCGCATGAAGGCAACGATACACCGTGGAGGAGTCCCGTCTGAAGCCCGGGAACGCCTCGGCGAGGCGCTGGTATATGCGCCTTCCGTATCCGCCTTCCTCCGCCACCAGAAGCAGGATGAACGCGCACAGATGCCTGTGCCCGCTGCGCTCGAGAATCCCCACGCCGCTCCCCTCCCCCCTCTGAAGTCCCTGTCCGCATACCAATGTGCACGATGTATTATAGTGCACTATGCATATCATGTCAATTTTCTTGACGAATAGGGGTGATGAGGATCGTCCTTGCAGATGCATTCAATTTTGTGAAGGAGTCTTATGAGGTGTTGTCCGCCATGGTGGAGGTCGTGTGGTGTGACTCCCGCCCCGGCTTATTGGAGGCCATTGGCAACGTAGACATTGCAATAACCGAGTACGCTGGCTTTTTTCGGAAACGATGAGAGGAAGTTGATTAGTGTGTAAATTTGTGGAGTGTGATGTGGAACGGGTTTGTGGAAATTGGAAATGAGAATTTGAAAACGGCGGGGACGAAGAGGTACGCCGCCGTCAAGAACGGCGTCCACGCCGACGAGTACCTGATGGTGCGTTACGGGAGGTAGAGGCGAGCAGCGGTGAACTCGGGCGTTCCACAGGCGGACTGCCAAAAATCGTTCCTTTTTCTACCAATGCCAGATTGTCGAGAGATGCAACGACGAAACGGCTTGCGCTCCTCCCTTTTGAAAGAAGCGCAAGCCGTTTTTTTCAGGAACCTTTTTTCGGGAACCGAAGGAAAGCTCTCTAGTGGAACAATTATGGAATCAGCAGAATCTTACTTGCATTCTTTCCCTCCAGCAGAAGCTCAAAAGCTTCTCCGGCATCCGAAAGGGGAAGTCGGTGCGAAATCATGCCTTTGAGGTCAATTCTTCCAGCTTCGATCAACCCCAACATTCGTGTCCAAGTCTGAAACATCTTGCGGCCGTGGTATCCATGAACGGTCGCTTCCTTGAATATGACGTCCGAAGCGAGATCAATAGCCACCGGCTCGGACGGAAGGCCCAGAAGATGCACCTCGCCGCCCTTGCGTAGATACTTGAACGCCCCGGCAATGGCGCAGGGGTTCCCCGATGCGTCGAAGACGACATCTGCCCCGACCCCTTGGGTCTGTTCTCTCACAAAGTCCTCCGGCTCCGATTTTGAGGTGTCGACGGCGTGATCCGCGCCACAGCGCTTGGCCAGGTCGAGGCGATATTCGCGCACATCAAGCGCGACGATCTTCCGGGCCCCCATCGCACGGGCCACCGCGACAACACCCAAGCCAATGGGACCGCTCCCGACGACCACAACGTTCGCCCCCGCAACCTGAGCCTTCTCCACGGCGCTGACACCTACACCGAGCGGCTCCATCAGCGCCCCGTACTCAATGGGGATGGATTCCGGCAGACGAACCAGGCAGGACTCGGGATAGGCCATGAACTCCGCGAAGGAACCGTCTCGATGAACCCCCGGCAACACAAGATGGGAGCAAATATGTGGTGCTCCGTTGCGGCATTGGTAGCAGGCACCGCAGTTAATGTGGGTCTCCCCCGAGACGACATCTCCCACCTCGAGGGACTTCACGCCCTTTCCCAGTTCCACGACCGTCCCGACGAATTCATGTCCCATAATCAAGGGGACCTGTTTGATGTTAGCCTGAGCCCAACCGTTCCACGCGTAGATATGAATATCCGTTCCACAGATAGCAGTGCTATGGATTTTAAGGAGCACTTCTCCCTCGTTTGGAGCGGGTACGGGGATATCCTCGTAGGAGGCTCCATAGGCATATTCTTTTTTGACGAATGCTTTCATCTTTCATGGTCCCCCCCTTTCTCAATTCCCCTTCATGATGCCACCGTCAACATTAATAATCTCCGATGTCAGGTGCCGTGCGGCATCTGACGCAAGGAATAGTGTCATATTCGTGATGTCGTCAACGGAGGCAAAATGTTTTATGGGAGACGAGCTAAGGATGGATTCCCGAAGTTTGGAGCTCATCTCTCGAATCATGAATGTCTCAACAGGGCCAGGGCAAATACAATTCACATTGATATCGAAAGGCCCCATCTCTCTTGCAATTCCCTTCGTCATCGCAATCACGGCTCCCTTTGAAGAGCCGTAAAGCGTACTGCCCAAAAATCCTCCACCAGTTTTCCCAGCAATGGATCCGATATTGATGATCTTTCCATAGCGGCGTTCCACCATAAAAGGCAGGACTGCTTTATTGCACGCAAAGATACCCTTTACATTTACCCGGTAGACTTTATCAAAGGAAGCCTCGTCAGTATTCAGAAAGGCTTCCGCATGGACAATCCCCGCAGAGCAGACTAAAATGTCGATCCGTCCCCAGTGCTGGTGCACCTGGGCCATGCTACGTGCCACTTCATTGATATCGCCAACGTCGACCTTCAAAAAGAAGCACCGTTTCTTGCCCTCATCGGACAGGGGCTTCTCGTTCCACTCTCCTTCGTTAAGGTCCCATGGAGAGACCGACGCTCCCAAGGCCAAAAAGGCTTCAGCAACCGCATGCCCTATACCCTGTGCAGCTCCGGTGACAACGGCAACCTTACCCGAGAAGTCAAACATATGTTCCAGACCTGGCATAATTCCTTGCCTCCCTGTTTAAGATCCCTTATCGGGTGAGTACCCTCATCCCGAAGAAAGGACGTAAAGTATTTCAGTTCAGGATTCCCGGGAGAAACATCGTAATTTGAGGTATGTAGGTAATGATCAGAAGCGCAACGACTCCAGCAAGGACAAACGGCACTATCTTTCGGCAGATTTCGGCTACAGGCAGCGTTGCGATATTGCAGCCCACATAAAGATTAATCCCTACAGGAGGTGTTATCAGGCCAATAGCCATATTGACGGTAACAAATACGCCGAAATGCACAGGATCAACCTTCATTGAAGAAATCACAGGCATGAGGATCGGAATCAGGATGTAATACGCAGAATTGGCATCCAGAAAGCAGCCCGCTATAAGAAAGATGACGTTGATGATCAACAGCATGGTCACCTTGTTGAACCCAAAATTCAGCATAGCGCTGGATATGTCGCTGGCAATATGGCTCGTAGTCAGGAGCCAGGCGAACACGCTGGCTGACGCGATGATAAACATCACGACCCCTGACGATATAGCCGCATCGACAAACAGCGCCCACAGGTCACGGAATTTAATCTCCTTGTAAATGAATATCCCCACGAACAGCCCATAGACTACGGAAACGCCAGCAGCCTCCGTAGGTGTAAAGATACCGCCATAAATACCGCCCAGGATAATAACCGGAGTCAACAATCCCCAGGATGCATCTTTGAACGCGGCCCAACGTTCACCTGCAGTAGCCTTCGGCTGTTGAATAATATTTTCGTTATTTCGCGAAACATACAAGGCTGCGAGGATATAAGCCAGCCCAACGATGAGCCCAGGCAAAATTCCCCCGCTGAACAGGGCACCGACGGAGACATCGGCAATTGAGGCGTATACCACGAAAGCGATGCTCGGAGGAATGATGATGCCGATGCCACCCGACGCACTCATAAGAGCCGTCGCCATCCCTTTGTCGTAGCCCGCCCGAACCATGGCAGGAATGAGGATACTGCCCAGAGCGGCAACCGTAGCGGGGCCGGATCCAGAGATAGCGGCAAAAAAACAGGCCACGATGACTACGACAGAGATTAAACCGCTCCTGCGATGTCCGACGCATACAGATGCAAAGCGGATCAGCCGCACGGAAATTCCTGCATACTCCATGATAACCCCTGCCAAGATGAAGAAAGGTATAGCGAGCAACGCAAACTTCCCGATGGCCGTATACATGATGCTGGGAAACATCGCGAATGAGAAATCTGCAATGTAGAGGCCCGCCAGAGCGGAGAGCCCAAGGGACACAGCGATAGGTACATTTGCGAACACCAGCGCAAAAAAGATGCTCAGCAGGGCTACTCCTTGCATTTGGTCATGCCTCCCATCGGTTCAGAAGGGCCCTTGGAATAAAGCCTTCTGAACTCTCCGTATCCGGCACTCAAAGCGCGCAATGCAATGAGCGCACCCCCCACCGGGATGGCAAGCCCCTGGACCACCACCGGTAGTTCCAGCGCTGGCGTTCTGGCACCCAACAGAAGCTGATTCTCCACCATGACCAAACCTTCATCGACCATAATCAGCATCATTGCCACCGAACAAAGCATCGAAAACAAGGCCATCACTGCCTGCATTTTCCGTGGAAACATTTCGACGAAATAACTCATGCCCAAATGTGAACAACGCTTGAATCCAGCGGCAATGCCCAACATGCTGACCCAAACAAAGGCCATAACGGTGATCTCCTCGGTGAAGGAAAAGGAATTGGTAAAACAATAGCGACTGACAACGTTAACAAAGTTCATTACTGTCATAAATGCGAGGCCCAAGACGATCAGGCCTTCTTCCAAAAAATCAAAAGCCTTTGTCATTAACCTCAAGCTCTCTCACCCTCACTTCTCACTCTTTTTAAGGACGGAAGAGAATTGCCTTCCCCACTGTTCAGACATCCCCAAAGCTGAAGTGGACGAATCCCCCTCTCCTTCGATTCTCGATGAAAAAGAGGGGGGCTTTTTATTTAAAATGAATAACCGAACGCCTTAAACAGTTCCTCTCCAATCTTCTCCCTGTATTGCTCGTAAATTGGCGCCGCAGCCGCCTTAAATTCCTGAACCTGCTCCGGAGTCAGGCGAGTGACCGTCATAGTACTCTCAAAGGACTTGAGTATCTCGCTATCCAGAGCTCGTGAGGCTTCAACCTGTTTTTTCATGGCGGCAGCCCCGGCCTTATTGAAAATTTCCTTGTCGGCATCACTCAATTTCTTCCAGACTCTTCCGCTCACCGAAAGCGCTATCGGATCATAGGAATAGTTCCAAAGGGAGATATACTTTTGTACCTCGTGGATCTTGGCACTGCGGATGGTATCGAGAGGGTTTTCCTGACCATCAATTGTCCTTTGCTGCAAGGCCGTAAAGACCTCGGCAAAGTTCATCGCAGTGGGATCTGCGCCGAACAGCTTGAACAGGTCGACATACATTGCAATGGCAGGTGTCCTGATCTTGAGCTGTTTCATATCGGCAAGCCCGGTAATAGGGTGGACATTATTTGTGATTTGACGAAACCCATTTTCTCCAAAAGCTAAAACATGAGCTCCTTTTTTCTCAATGAGTTCTTTTAGTTTTACCCCGCCCTCTCCGTTGAACAAAATATTGTCCACACTCTTATACCCCTCAGGAAAGAGCCAAGGCATGGTCACAACCGTCAGCTTGGGTTCGAAGCCCGTCATATTGATAACCGAATGGAAGTCCACGTCGGTCACCCCAGTGAAGAGCATTTCCACACCCTTTACCATATCACCGCCAGAAAGCTGCTCGTTTGGAAAGATAGAAATCTTGTATCGCCCTTCCGTTCCTTCCTCAACCAAACGTTTAAACTCTCTTGCACCAACCATCCACACACTCGACTCCGAAGTGGTCAGGTTCATCCTCAATTCTATGGTCTTTGCCAGACATATGGAACAGAAGACTACAACAAACACGATACCAAGGACAGCAATCAACATTTTCTTCATCAACCTTACCTCCTTGATATTTCAACTTAACTCCTGGGAGCTCATCAGGCTCTCATAAAAACATGAAAAGACACTTTTCGTACAATATTTTTCTCAAGAGAAACTATTTGCCATATTTTGACAAATATTGATACTATTTCGCACCAAAGGAAAATTTAGTACCTCTTGGCCCCTTCAAGGGAGGCCTAGAGAGGCTGAGCCCAATCTTTTCGTTTTAGTACGAATTGGCCTATCGTCTTACAATTTAACAGCTTGGCAGGTTTTTAGTCGTTTACTGAAAAATCCTTGTATTTCAAGAATTCAAGAACGCATACCCTCTACTCCGGCGGGAAATGAATGGCCTGCCCCCAAGTGGCCATCGCCGCCTCGGGGAAGGCCTCCGAGACAGTTGGGTGCGGATGAATGGTGGAGATCAGCTCCTCGAGCGTCGCCTCCAAGCGAAGCGCCAAGCCCCCTTCCGCAATCATGTCCGTCGCGGGGCCACCAACCATGTGAACGCCCAGTACCTCGTCATACCGCTCGTCCGAGACGATCTTGACCATCCCAGCCGCATCGTTCGTAATGATACTCTTGCCGTTTCCCGCCAGAGGGAAACGCCCAACCCGGACCGTGTGCCCGCGCTTTTTTGCCTCCTCCTCGCTCAGCCCCACAGAGGCCACGGCCGGGGAGGTGTAGATGGCACTGGGCACAGTCTTGTAATCCACATGGACTTTATGCCCGTCCTCCAGCAGGATATTTTCCGCTGCCACCTCGCCCTCACGCTCCGCCACATGTGCCAGCATGATTGGGCTGGTGCAGTCCCCCACCGCATAGACGCCCGGCACGCGCGTCTCCATGCGTGCATTCGTGACCACGCGTCCGCGCTGTACCTCAACACCAATTTCCTCCAAGCCCAAGCCCCGCGTCACGGGGCGCCGGCCCGTAGCGACCAACACCCGCTCGGCCGAGAGGCGCTTCATCTCCCCGCCTGCATTGACCTCCAATACATAACCGTTCCCATCACGCGAGACACGCCCCAGGCGTGCCCCCGTATAAATGGACACTCCACGCCCCTCGATGGACTTACGCAGGATCCCGGCTATCTCCGCATCGACGTTCGGAAGGATCTGGGGCAGCATCTCCACAATCGTAACCTCCACGCCAAACGCCGCGAAGACGGAGGCAAACTCAACGCCGATGACACCTCCGCCCGCAATGGCGATACTCCGAGGCAGGGACTCCAGAGACAGGGCTCCATCGCTTGTAAGGATTCCTGGCAAATCCAAGCCTGGAACGGGCGGCATCGATGGCTCGGACCCCGACGCAACGATGATGGCGTCCGCCTCGAGACGACGGCCATCCACCTCCAGGGCACGAGGCCCCACCAGACGGGCAGTCCCTAAAATCAACTTCACTCCGTTGGCCTTCAGGAGCCCGGCCACGCCCTCAACCATGTAATCCACAACGTCCTGCTTGCGCTTCAGAATCGCACTCCAGTCGAACCGGGGGTTGTCGGCGTAGATGCCGATACCCGGCCCTTCCTCTCGGATCGCGGTATAGAGCTCCGCGGCGTGAAGGAGAACCTTGGTGGGGATGCACCCCACGTTCAGACAGGTGCCGCCCGGCCGAGCACGTTCGATAACCGTCACGGAGGCGCCCAGCTGCGCCGCGCGTATCGCGGCGACGTATCCGCCGGGGCCGCCCCCGACGACGAGGACTCTCTTCTTCAAAGGAAACACCCTTTCATCTCAAAGAGAAGCCGCCTCAAAACAGGGCTTCACCCCACGACTCCATAGGCGCCGCAGGGCCCAATAGCCCCCGAAGCAGAAAACCCTGATTCCATTGATAAATCATTCGTAGACGAGGCGGCTTTTGCGAGCCGACGCGAAGGCGTACATAATAGTACGTCGAGCAAGGCGAGCAAAAACAACGAAGTATACGAGTGATTTAGAAATGGAATTACAGAAGGAACAACTCGGGATTCTCGATGAGTTCCTTCAACCTCGCCAGCAGCGCCGCAGCATCGGCACCATCGAGCAAACGATGATCCGCGCTCAGACAGAAGGAGGCAATGGGCCGGACAACGACCTCGCCCTCCACGACCACCGGTTTCTTCCGGGTCGTCCCGACCCCAAGAATTGCGGCCTCCGGCGGATTGATGATCGGAGTGAAGTTGTCTATCCCTGCCATTCCCAGATTGGAGAGGGTGAAGGTCCCGCCCATGGTGTCGTCCGGGGTCAGAGCGCCGCAGCGCGCCCGTTCCACCAAGTCCACACGGGTCTCCGCAATCTCCCTGAGCCCCTTATCCTGGACATTCTTGATGTTGGGGACGATCAGTCCGCCCGGCAACGCGATGGCCAGCCCGATATTCACCGAGCCGTGCAGCACAAATCCAGCGATCCGCCCTTCCTCGACCTGCACCGAGGCATTGGCCATCGGAGTTTCTGCCAGGAGCTTGGCACAGAGCTTCATCAGGATGTCGTTGACCGAGATCCTGACGCCGCCCTTCATCCGATCGTTCAGGCGCTTGCGCAGGGCCTCCAGCTCGCTCATGTCGATATCGACGAAGTAGTTGACTGCAGGGATGGTGTTGACGCTCTCGAGCATCCGCTCCCCGATGATCCGACGCATCTGCGTAGCGGGAATGACACGGTCGTTCTCGCCCAAGCCCATCGAGGCGATAGACGCCGCCACGTCGGCCTTCATCAGGCGTCCGGCGGCTCCAAGCGAAGCGAGATCCAAGCCCGCTTCCCGCGCCATTCGCGAAGCGACGGGTGAAGCCTTGGCGATACCCCTTTCCTCGGCATCCAGGACATCCCGCGAAACCACCCAGCCACGCGGGCCCGTTCCCCGTATGGCGGAGAGGTCCATCCCCTTTTCCCGCGCCATCTTCTTGGCCTTGGGCGACGCGATGACGGGGCCGGATGCGGGGGCCTGCGCAGCAGGAGCCGGTGCCCCTACAGGGCGGGGCGTCGTTGCGGCAGACGCTGCCTTTGGGGATTCAGGGGAAACGGGAGAGGCCGCGGCTTCCGCAGGAACCGCCTCTCCTGCGGCCCCCAGGTATCCGATGGTCCCCCCGACAGGGACGTCAACTCCCTCCTTGACGGTAATTGCAAGCAGAACGCCGTCCGCCGGACTCTCCGAGTCGACCGTCAGCTTGTCCGTGGCCACGACAAAGAGGATCTCCCCCTTCTTGACCGTGTCGCCAACCTTCTTCTTCCATTCCTTGACCGAACCGCTGGTCATGGTGAGACCCAGCTTCGGCATCGTGATTGCAGTAGCCATGATACGCTCCTATAGGATTTTCCGGACAGCGTCGTAGATCGTGTCCGCGCTCACTTTATAGGCCTGCTCCAGGGGACGGGCGAACGGCACGGGGGAGAAGGGCGCCCCAACACGGGCGACCGGCGCGTCCAAGTACTCCAGGCCTTCCTCGCAGATCGTCGCCACGACCTCCGCCGCAAAGCCGCCCTGCTTGACGGCCTCCTGGGCGACACAAAGCCGTCCTGTCTTGGCTACGGACTTCAGGACCGTCTCCTTGTCCCACGGGGAGATCGAGCGCAGATCTATCAACTCCACACTGACGCCCTCGGCAGCCAGTCGATCTGCGGCTTTGGCCGCATGGTGCATCATCATGGAGTAGGAGACCAAGGTCACATCCTTGCCCTCACGGTCGATGCGGGCCTTGCCTATCTCTACAAGGTGTTCACCCTCCGGCACATCCCCCTTCATGGGGAACAGCCCTTTGTGCTCGAAATAGATGACGGGGTTCTCGTCACGGATGGCGGCCTTCAGCAGTCCCTTGGCGTCGGCGGGGTTGGAAGGGATGACCACCTTAAGCCCCGGGATATGGGCAAACCACGCCTCGACGGTCTGCGAGTGCTGGGCCGCGGCTTGATTGATGATTCCATCGGGCGCTCGGAGCACCAACGGCACGGATTTCTGTGCTCCGAACATGTAATATACCTTGGCCATCTGGTTGAAGACCTCGTCCATACACACTCCGATAAAGTCCGCGAAATGCATGTCCGCCACCGGGCGCATCCCGGCCAGGGCAGCACCGACCGCAGAACCTATGATGGCCGTCTCGGAGATGGGCGTATCCCGAACGCGATCCAGTCCGAACTTGTCGGGAAGGCCTCGGAACTGCCCGAAGATACCGCCCTGCCGGGCGATGTCCTCCCCCATGACGAACACGCGCTCGTCGCGGCTCATCTCCTCATCCATGGCCTCCAGCGTCGCCTGGGAAAACGTGATGTTCTTCACAGTCATGATCTCTCACACCTCGAATCAAGCATATATCCCGGTCATCAGCTCGGAAGCATCCGGTTCCGGGGACTCCTGAGCGAATTTGAGCGCGGCGGCGATCAGGCCATCCACCTTCTCCTCCATGGACTTCAGGTCGTCGGCAGTGTAGACCTTCTCCGCCAGCACTCGTTTCTTGAAGGCCTCGATGGGGTCACGCTCTTCAATATTTTTTTGTACCTCCTCGCGCGTCCGATACCTCTCGGGGTCCCCCACGTAGTGTCCCTTGACGCGGTAGGTCTTGCACTCCAGGAAGGCAGGTCCATTTCCGGCACGGATGTGCTCGACAAGTTTCCTCGCCGCTTCATAGACGGAGAAAACATCATTGCCATCGACGATGATCGCCGGCATGTCGTAGCCGTAGGCCCTGCGGGATATGTCCGCCACGGAGGTCGCCGTCAGATAGGGTGTGGTGGAGGCGTACTCGTTCATCTCGCAGACAAAAAGGAGCGGCAGCTTCCAGACGGAGGCGAAGTTGGCCGCCTCATGGAATGTTCCGCGGTTGCTCGCGCCGTCGCCGAAGAAAACGACGGATATGTCCTTGCGTTTTTGCATCTTCTGTGCCAGAGCCGCCCCGGCCGCCAGGTTATACCCGCCGCCGACAACGCCGTTGGCCCCCAGCATCCCAACGCTGAAATCGGCGATGTGCATGGACCCGCCCTTTCCCTTACAACATCCCGTTTTCTTGCCATAGATCTCGGCCATCATGCGATTCAGATCCGCACCCTTGGCCACCGTGTGGCCGTGTCCACGGTGTGTGCTCTCGATATAGTCGTTGTCGGTCAGGTTCGCCATGACGCCCGTGGCGATGGCCTCCTCCCCGATGTAGAGGTGAACGAACCCCGGGATGTTTCCCGCCAGGAAATTTTCCTCCACGGAACGCTCGAACTTCCGAATCTTGAGCATCGTCTCGTAGAAGAACTCGAGCCGTCCCCTGTCGTAGTCCTTCAGGGGCACCTGTGCAGACATTTTGGTGATATTCGGTGCATCCATTCTTGAACAACCTCCCTTAAAGTTCTTTCCCGGAGACGCCCGTCCCCAAGAACCCCGGAATCTAATCGCCCAACGAAAAGAGGGGCATATCCGTCTCCTCGTCCACGGCACGCGTCAGGGACACACCGTCCAGGACGTCGATCACGACCTCGGCCGTCACGGCAACGGCCCCTTCGCCCTCCAGGATATGCCCTCCGAGCACCCGCCCCTCGGGGTCGGTAAAGGCTGCATGAAGGTGAACGACCGTCGTCCCGTCGGACTTCATGACCCCAATCGTCCCGGCGCCGCAGAGCACCTCGATGGGACCATCCACCGCAATGGGATCGCAATACTTCAAGCCCGCCTTTGTCCCCGGAGCGACAACGGGATAGACGTAACGCACCTGTCGCAGACTGCCCAGAAGCGTCGTTATCGCACCGGATCGGATGCCCCGCTCCTCGCAGAACACCCGGATTCCCTCCATGAGGTCCGTCCCAGGCCGGATCCGGAGGATGAACGTGCGCACCCGGGCCTCCTCGGCATCGAAACAAAGCCCTTTCACAAGCATCACCCCTTTGTTTTTGGCGCCTGTCACCACATACTTGACTGAAACAGCTCCCGTTGAGAAACGCCAGCTTGAAAACCATTTTGAAAACTATCAGCCTGAAAACACTCGGACTGAAAATAGTCGGACCTGAAAACACTCAGACTTGAAAACACTCAGGCTTGAAAACCATCAGAGCCCTCATGCACGAATTCCTCCGCGGTCAGAGGATCAAGGGTGCGGATCAGCCGCGACTTTCCAAAGTTGATGTGCGCGTATACGGCCGTCAACGCCGCGCGGACGTCAGCGGCACGCACAGCCTCCATGATGGCCAGATGCCCCTGAAACGAGACCCGAACGCTTTCGGCATCCCGCAGAACCTTGAGCCCCACGCTCCGAAAACGCTCGGCGATGGAGCGGACCACCGCGGAGATCAAGGAGTTGCCGTAGAGCTCGACGAAATAGTTGTGAAAGGCGGCGTCGTGCACCAGATATTCCTCCACGTCTCCAGAGAAGCAACACGGTCGCTGAAGTTCGATGATCGCCTCCACCTCCGCCATACGCTGGGGGCTCAGCGGCAGACACGCCGCCATGACATACCCCTCTACCGCCGCACGCAGCTCTAGGATCTCCCTCAATGCGGAGTTACTGATCCCCTGAAAGCGGACGCCCTGCTTGGGGTAAACCGTGACGAACCCCTCGTTCTGCAAAAGCTGCAAAGCCTCACGCACCGGTGTTCGGCTCATGACGAGCACGTTGGCTATCTCGTTTTCCGAGAGCATCGTCCCGGGCAAAAAGCGCTGCTCCAGAAACATCTCCTTGATTTTTTTATAGGCCAATTCCTTTTTTGTCCCCGATCTCACAAAAAGGCCCCCATAAAAATTAAAATTTGCTATAATGTTATTAAGATTATACAGCTTCTTGTATACAAGGCAAGATGTCCTTGACAAAAAATTCATTTTTATCCATGGAGGTGGGACCGGTAATCCATGAGCAGTAATTGATGTGTCTCCACGCCGTTTTTCCGAGGACTTCGTCCGAAGGGGTATCTCTCCCCGACGTTATTTTGCGTCCGGGATAAAAACAAGGAGGGCTTCAAGATGAGAAAGTTCATGAGAAAGTTCGGTGTCCCAGCAGCGTTCGCTTTTTTTTGTTCGCTCCTCTCCGCTCCAGCCTTCGCGGCCTACAAGGCTGAATATAAGTTGGATATTGTCCCTAGTATCACCACGGGTTGGGGCATGGGGGCCCAGTACTTCTCCGATTTGGTCAAGGAACGCAGCGAGGGAAAGATCAACATCAAGGTCTATCCCAACGCGCAGCTGACGACCGGCAAGCAAACCAATGCTTTCATGCTGCTTCGCAATGGGACCATCGACTTCGCCTGTCAGTCCACCATCAATTATTCCCCGCAGATCCCCGAGCTCAACCTCTTCGCTCTGCCCTTTTTCTTCGCGGCGCAGCCCGATCGCTACAAGGCACTGGACGCCGTCACGAACGGAAAGGCCGGCGAGATGATAGCCAAGGCCATCGAGGCCAAAGGGGGAAAGTTCATCTGCTTCGGTGAAAATGGATTCCGCGAACTGACCAACAGCAAGCGCTCCATCGCATCCCCAGAGGATTTGGACGGCCTGAAGATCCGCGTCGTCGGCAGCCCTCTGTTCCTGGACACCTTCAAGGCCCTGGGCGCCAACCCTGTTACCATGGTCTGGAGCGATACCATGTCCGCGATTCAGCAGGGTGTCGTCGATGGACAGGAGAATCCCATCAACACCTTCTACCCCGTAAAAATCTACGAGTACCATAAGTTTGTGACCAACTGGCACTACGTTGCCGACCCCACCCTGTTCGTCGTCAACCCCAAGGTGTGGGATTCCTTCTCTCCGGAGGACCAGGCGCTTTTGACCCAGGCCGCCAAGGAGGCTGCAGCCTATCAAATTGCCCTGGCCCGCGTGGGGTTGGATGAGAAAGATGGAGGCAAAAATCTGGACTTTCTGAAGGGAATCGAAAAGATGCCCGAGATCTCCGACTGGAACAAGCAACTGACAGAGGTCGGAATGACCGTCACGGACCTGTCCCCTGAGCAAATGAAGGTGTTCATGGATAAGACGCAGTCCGTCCGTGATGCCTGGCGTTCTAAGATCGGCGAGGACCTCGTGAAGGCTGCCGAAGAGGACATGGCGGCAGCGAAATAGCGGTACGCGTTTTTGGAGCAAGAGGAAAGGGGAGGAGCTCGTCGATCCTCCCCTTAATGATTCTTTTCAAACTTCCCGGAGGCTTGTCCTCCATCCTTTTCGAGGAGGCTTTTTCGTGCTGAAGAGACTTTGCGACTATTTCGAGGAGGTCCTTGGAGCGCTGATCCTGTCAATTATGCTCGTCGTGACCTTTGCCAATGTCGTCACTCGTTATCTCATCACCTATCCTCTGGCATTTACGGAGGAGATCACCATCAGCATGTTCGTCTGGATCGTGCTTCTGGGGACCTCCATCGCTTTCCGCCGAAACGCACACCTGGCCATGACCTTTTTTTATGACCTAATGCCGCGCAGCCTGAAAAAGCTTTGTTTCATCATCTCTACAGCCGTATCCCTGACTTTCTTCGCGCTTCTGGGGTGGCTGGGGGCCCTTCAGGTCCTCGACGAATGGGAGCTGGGCGTGACTTCGGACGCCCTGGCCATCCCTACCTGCATCTACTCCTCGGCGATACCCGTGTTTTCGGCTATCATCATTATCCGAATCCTTCAGGCCGCTCGTATTACCCTGCGGGAAAAAGCTTATTAGGGAGGAACGCCACATGACCAACACGCTCTTCAAAGATCCGGTGTTCTGGACCCTGGCGCTTTTTCTTATTCCCCTGATTGTGCGCATCCCTATCGCAGTCGCCCTGGGTATGGCAACCATCACGGTTGTCTGGTTTTGGGACATGGGTTACCAGATGCTCTCCTACAGTTTCTATGCGGGCATCGCCAAAGTTCCGCTGTTGGCCATCCCCTTCTTCATCCTCGCGGGCATTATCATGGAAAAGGTCGGGATTGCGTCACGCATCGTAAAGTTGATCAAGGAGATGGTCGGCGACGTCACAGGTGGCTTGGCCATAGCGACCGTCATCGTCGCAGCTTTCTGGGGAGCGGTCAGCGGCTCCGGGCCAGCCACCGTTGCGGCGCTCGGTCTGATTTTGATTCCCAGCATGGCCCAGGCAGGATATGACAAGGCGTTTGCCACGGCGGTCGTCTCGGTCGCCTCGGGGCTGGCCATCATTATCCCCCCCAGCATTTCCTTTATCGTCTACGGGGATATCATGGAGCAATCCGTGGGCACACTCTTCGCGGCGGGAATCGTTCCAGGGATCATCGTCGCCGGATTCCTGTGCCTGGCCGTCTATGTCTACAGCCGGCGCAATGGATTTCGAGGCGAGCCGCGCGGTGACACAAGGACGCTCCTCCTGGCGTTGGCCGACGCCTTCTGGGGGCTCATGACCCCCGTCATCATCCTGGGAGGCATTTACGGAGGCATTTTCACCCCAACCGAGGCCGCAGCCGTCGCCGTGTTCTATGGACTTTTCGTCGGCCTGGTCATCTACCGCACCCTCACCCTGCGCGTGCTCTACGAAATCCTAAGCGAAACCGTGGTGAGCACCGCCGTCGTCATGCTCGTCGTAGCTTGTGCCGGGCTCTACTCCTGGCTGGGTGCGACCGTTGGAATCATCGACAAGATCGCCGGCCTGCTGCTGGGCGTCTCCAACAACCCCTCCGTCATCCTGTTGATGATCAACATCATCCTGCTCTTCGCCGGAATGCTGCTCGACGCGAACTCCATCATGTACATCTTCCTGCCGATCCTCATCCCCATTATCAGAACCCTCGGCTGGGATCCCATCTGGTTCGGAGTCATGATGACCATCAACCTGGCGATCGGACAAGTAACTCCGCCCGTCGCCGTAAATCTGTTCGTCGGCGCACGCATCAGCGGTCTGACTATGGAGCAGATCGCCCGCCCCGCTATCGCTTTGATCATCGCGGCCATCGCCGCCCTGGTATTGCTGACAGTATTCCCTGTACTGACAACCTTCTTGCCCCATATAATGGGACTGATGTAGCAAGCTGCACGATAAGCAGCATAAATAATGAAAGAAGGCGGTCCTCATCCGGGCCGCCTTCTCCTTTATGCGATATTTTCTCTGAAAACACAGAAATGACCTATTCATCGGATCCTGAACGTCCTCTTCCCATTCCGCGAAGGGGAAGGGAAAACCATGGGAGCGTCCGATCGCGGCATTGCCGAAAGGGAACGGATATGTCAGAATGGCGGATAATGAGCCGTGCGTTTTGAAGTGCCCGACCAGCGGTGATGACCGCCATGGAATATCCGGGACGGGGTGTCGGTGGCACGTGCTCGGGCCAGGAGGGAACGGGGAGGCTGGGATGCGATGAGGGAAAAGGACATCCGCAGGAACGTGCGTGAGTCCTATGGCGAGGCCATAGACAGGCGTGTGGCCGGCCAGGGTTCCGCAATAGATGCCGTGACGGATATGACGATGGGCAATTACGACGATGCCGCGCTTGCGGGAACGGGGGACGCGGCCCGCCAGTCCTTTGGCTGCGGGAATCCCGTGGAGGCGGCGCGGCTGCAGCCCGGGGAACGCGTCCTGGATTTGGGGTGCGGGGCGGGACTGGACCTCATCCTCGCGGCGCGTGCCGTCGGCGATCGCGGCCTGGTCTATGGACTGGATATGACGCCCAGGATGCTGGCCCGGGCGCGGAAGAACCTCGAACGGCTGGGACTGCGGAACGTGGTGCTTCTGAAGGGCTGCATCGAGGACCTGCCGCTCTACGACGGCGGGGCGGACGTTCTGCTCTCCAACTGCGTCATCAACCTCTCCCCGGACAAGGATGCGGTTTTCGCGGAAGCCGCGCGGGTCCTGGCCCCGGGCGGGCGGTTCTGCGTGTCGGATGTCGTGCTGCTGAAGCCGGTCCCGGAGAAGCTCAAGCTGAGTCCCGCGGCCTGGAGCGGGTGACTGGCCGGCGCTCTTCCGGCGGAGGAGTACAAGGCAAAGTTGGAGAGGGCGGGGTTTTCCGACGTGAATGTGGTCCTCACGAAGCCCCATGAGGTCAACGCGGAGATCGTGAGGCAGGACGTCGGCGACCTGAGCGGCGAGGACCTGCGGGCCCTGGAAGGGCTCTCCTCGAGCGCTCTGATCACGGCGATCCGCCCATGAGCTCCACGCCCCTGTCGGCAGGCCTCGCGTGCCCGTCCGCGCCAAGGACGTGCAGGTCCTTCATGGGTTCGACAGCATGGAGCACGCGAAGGCCTACCTGGAGACCAAGATGTTCCAGGACGACGTCGTCGCCGGACTGAAGCCGACCCGGGCGGGCGACCCGGACCTACGGTTCTACACCGTCGCCTGAAAACAGAAGACGAGGGGGCTGCTTTGCGGCAGCCCCCTCGTTCGCCTCTTAAAAAACTCCCCTACTACATCTCCGGCTTGATGGTGCCCAGGAACACCTTCTTCCCGCCCTGGATCTCGACGATCCCCATCTCCTTCTCGGCGTCGTGGGTCTCGTTCATGGTCGTCGTCCCCGTGACGGTGGGCAGGTCCTTCGTCTGCTCCAGCGCGTCGCGAATTTTGGCGGGCTCGGCGCTTCCGGCCCTCTGGATGGCGTCGATCAGCATGATGTAGCAGTCGTAGCCCAGAGCCGCGTTGACGTTCGGGGCCTTGTCGGGATGCACCTTGTTCCAGCTCTCGGTGAACTTCGCCGCGACCGGGTTCATCTCCTTCATGGAGGGGTCGTAGGCGAACGTGGTGTGCAGGAAGCCCTCCACGGCGTCACCGCCCAGCGTCACGATCTCGGGGTTGTCCATGGCGTCCGCGCCGATGAAGCGGAACTCCGCCCCCAGCTCCTTGGCCTGCTTCAGGACGATAGCCCCCTCTGCGAAGTAGGCGGGCAGGAACACGATGTCCGGCTTCTTGGATATCAGCTCGGTGAGCTGCGCCGTGAAGTCCTGGTCGCCCGACTGATACTTCAGCTCGGCGACGATCTCGCCCCCCAGCTTCTCGAACGCGCGCTTGAAGAAGCTGCTCAGGCCGACGCTGTAGTCGTTGGCGACGTCGGTGAGGGTGGCCGCCTTCTTGAATCCCAGCTGCCTGAAGGCATAGGTCGCCGCACCGGCACCCTGGAAGGGGTCGATGAAGCAGGCGCGGAAGTAGAACTTCTTGCCCAGCGTCACCAGCGGGTTGGTGCAGGACGTCCCGATGACGGGGATCCCAGCCTTCTCGGCCACCTCGCCGCCGGCCATGGCCAGCGAGGAACCGTAGGTCCCGATGACCGCGTTGACCTTGTCGTGCTCGATCAGCCGCGTGACCGCGTTCGCCGCCTCGACCTTGTCGGACTTGTTGTCCACGACGACCAGCTCAACCTTCTTCCCCAGGACCTCGGGGATCTCCTTGTGTGCCAGCTGCGTCCCCTCCAGCTCCAGCTGTCCACCGAAGGCGTTCTGTCCCGTCAGACAGTTGAAGACGCCAATCTTGATGACGTCGTCCGCGGCAAACGCCGCACCCACGAGCGCAAAAACGAACAGCAGAACCAACGAAACCCTACGCACCCTCCATCACTCCTTCTTTTCTCGATCAAAAGTCGCAAAGTTCACCCAAAAGCACCGCCTATTCCTTCGATTATACTATATCGCTCGGGGATCGCTCGGGGATCGCTCGGGGATCGCTCGGGGATCGCTCCGGCTCCGCATCGAAAATCACGAATCGGACTCAGCGAACTGAAACTCAGATGGAGACCGGCGTTCCGGGCCCCAAGGGCACCCCCAGCAGATACCACACGATCAGCAGGGCCGTGAAGCCCAGGATGTAGAAGACGGTGTAGGGCATGGCCATCGAGATCACGGTGCCGATGCCGACGTCCGGGTCGCTCTCCTTCTTGTATTGTTCCAGCAGCCCGATGATGACGGGAAGGTAGTAGGAGAGGGGCGTGACGATGTTGGTCGTGGAGTCCCCGATGCGGTAGGCCAGCTGCGTCAGCGCCGGGGAGAACCCCACCTGAGCGAACATGGGGACGAAGATCGGCGCCAGGATCAGCCACTTGGCCGAGCCGCTCATCATGAACAGGTTCAGGAAGGTCACCAGGACGATAAAGAGCAGCAGCAGCGGGACGCCGCCCAGGTTCATGCTCTTCAGCCACTCCGCACCGTTCACCGACAGGACGGTGTCGAAGCGGCTCATGCGGAACAGGGCCACGAAGAATGACGCGGGCAGGACCACCACCATGAACCCGGTGCTGCCGACGATCCCCTTCTGCATCAGCTTGGGGATGTCCTCGCCCTTCCTGATCACGCCTGCACCCAGCCCGTAGGCCACGCCGACGAAGAAGAACAGGAAGAAGAGGAGCGGCATGACGCTGCTGAGCAGGGGCGACCGGGGAAGCAGGGAGCCGTCGGGCGCGCGGAACAGGGACCCCTGGGGATAGGTCAGCCACACGATGAGGGCGATGTAGGCCACAAGCGCCAGAAGGGCGCAGAACAGCCCGCGGTTCTCCGCAGGCGTCACGGCATGCGCCTTCAGCGCCTCCTCGTCGCGCCCGCCCTCGTCGTCCCCGAGCATCCTGACGGTGTACCTCTCCGTCACGTAGACCGTGAGGAAGGTCAGGATAAAGGTCGCCGCAATCATGAAGTACCAGTTGATAAGAGGGTGGACCGGGACGTTCGCGGGGATGCCGGGGACCCCCTCGACGGCGGACTTGGTGATGCCCGCCAGCAGCGCATCCGTGCCCGCCACGAAGAGGTTTGCGGTGAAGCCGCCCGAGGCCGCCGCGTAGCCCGCGGCGATGCCCACCCATGGATTGCGTCCCAGTGCCTTGAACACGGCCGCCGCGATGACGGGCGTGAAGATGATGCCCGCGTCCGAGGCCAGGTTCGCGTTGATGCCCACGATCGCGATGACCGCCGTCACCAGGGCCCGGGGCGCCCCCAGGATCGTTTTGCGCATCAGGGCCGAGATCATGCCGGTCTGCTCCACGAGCCCTATGCCCAGCATCATCGTCAGAATAAGCCCAAGCGGCGCGAAGTTCATGTAGGTCTTGACGAAGTCGGCCAGGAATGCCCGCATGGACTCGTAGGACAGGAGGCTGACGACCGCGACGGTGGTCTCCTTGGGCGCTTCGCCCGCCTTGGCCACCAGATAGGTCACGGACGTCCCCCTCTGCGCGAACCAGGCCGAGAGCCCCATCACCAAAAGCGACAGGAGGACGAACAGCCAGAAGGGATGCGGAAACTTGTTGCCGACGACCTCCACACCGCGAATGAACTTCTCGAACCCACTGCGCTTCGGAACAACTTTCGTTACGGACTCGCTCATGAGTTTACCTCCATAACATTAATTACAGAAACCTACTTCGATCGAATCGAAGACGCATATCTCGATATGAACGTGAAGAACGTGAATACGAAAAGGATGCAGGGCGAATCATCCCATCAGAAAATCCCAGGCGCAAGAGGCGAAAAAGCGTACGCCGCAGGGGAAACACCCCTCGTCGGGGGCGAATCGGGTGTTGTGCAGCACCGCCATCGCCTCGGGCGACGTCCCGGAGGGCCGGCAGCCCAGCCAGGCCATCAGGGCGGGGCGCTCCCGCGCGAAGAAGGAAAAGTCCTCGCCACCCAAGTCGGGCTTCTCCAGCTCCACCATGCTGTCCTCACCCAGCGAGGTTCGGACGGTCCGCGAAACCAGACGGAAGAGCTCCGGGTCGTTGACCGTGGGCGGATACCCCTTGACGTAGGTCACCTTGCAGTCCCCGCCGAGGGCCCTGGCGATTCCCCGCACCGTGCGCTCGATGAGCCCCGGAAGGGCGTCCTGGGTATCGGGGACCAAGGTACGTACCGTGCCCTCCAGCTCGACGCGGTCGGCAATCACGTTGTAGCGGTACCCTCCCCAGATCGTCCCAATCGTCACCACCGCGGAGTCCAGAGGGGCAACGGTCCGGGAGACCAGGGTCTGGAGCCCCGAGATGACCTGAGCCGCGATCATGATGGCGTCGACCCCCTGATGGGGGGCCGAACCGTGCGCCGTCTTGCCCTCTACTGTCAGGTAGATGCGGTCGGAGGCCCCCATCTGGGGCCCCGCCCTCGTCACGATGCGGCCCGTCTCGTATCCCGGCCAGACGTGCAGGGCAAAGAGGGCGTCCACATGAGGGTCCTCCAGGACCCCATCCGCGATCATCCCCGGCGCCCCACCCGTGGGGTTAAGCTCCTCCGCGGGCTGGAAGATGAACTTCACGTTTCCCCACAGCTCATCCCTCAGCTCGGACAGGACGCAGGCTGCACCCAAAAGCATCGCCGTGTGGGTGTCGTGCCCGCAGGCGTGCATCACGCCATCCACCTCGGAGGCG
>CAJPSE010000002.1 GCA_905373185.1 uncultured Fretibacterium sp. | reverse complement strand
GCCCGGGCTCGCTCATGGACGTCCAGAAGAATGTGAACGGCTACGCCGTGCCCCATGAGCGCCCAGCCCGTTCCCTCGCGAAGCGGCACCGTCCCCAGCGGCTCCCGCCCGGAGAAGAGGTCGTTCCGGATGGGCAGGGAGCCGCGCGGATAGCGGATGAGGGTGGGGCCGCCCCGGCTCGCGGCGTGGGCCATCATCTGGCGCAGGGAGGCTTCGTCGGCGGGGGCGTACACCTCCAGGTTCGGGATGGCGCGGGACCAGGAAACGTCGAGCAGCCCCTGATGCGTGTCCCCATCCGCCCCTATCAGCCCGGCGCGGTCGACCATGAGGACGACCGGCAGGTCCTGGAGGGCGATGTCGTGGGTTAACTGGTCCATGGCACGCTGGAGGAAGGTGGAGTAGATGAAGACCCAGGGCCTCATCCCCCCGGCGGCCATCCCCGCGGCCAGGGTCAGCATGTGGCTCTCGGCGATCCCGACGTCGAAGAACCGGTCGGGGAACTCGGAGCGGAAGTGCTCGAGCTTCACACCCGTCGCCATGGCGGCGGTGAGGCAGACGATGCGCGGGTCGGCCTTCGCCAGCTGCTCCGTCAAGGCGGACGCGGCCTCGCTCCAGGTCCGTGCCTTGGGACGCTCCGCCTCGGAACGGGGCGACATCTGATGGTACTTCGTGGGGTTCTCCTCGGCCTCGGGCATCCCCTTGCCCTTGACCGTGTTGAAGTGAAGGAGGACGGGCCGGTCGTAGCCCTTGGCCAGCTCGAAGATCATCTCGCAGGCCTGGACGTCGTGCCCATCGAAGGGGCCCCAGTAGTTGATGTCCAGGTCGTCGAAGATGTTGGCCGGCTTCACCAGGGCCTTGATCTGGTCGTGGATGCCCTCGAGTCTGCGCTGAAGGGCCTCCCCTGCGGGCAACGCCCGGCAGCAGTCCTTGATAGCCGCCTTGATCCGATTGTAGGACGTGCTGGCCGAGAGGCGCGCCAGCATGGTGGCGAACCCGCCGACGCGGGGGCTGATGGAGTGCTTGTTGTCGTTCAGGACGATGATGAGGCGGGTCTTGGTCTCCTTGATGTGGTTCAGGGCCTCGAAGGCCAGGCCGTTGATGAGCGCGGCGTCGCCGGTGAAGGCCACGACGTGGTGGTCCTGCCCCAGCAGGTCGCGCGCCTTGGCATAGCCGAGGGCCGCGGAGACGGACGTGCTGCTGTGCCCCGTGTTGAAGTGGTCGCAGGGGCTCTCGGAGCGGCGGGGAAAGCCGCAGATCCCGTCCTTGAGGCGGAGCGTGCCGAAGCGGTCCGCCCGGTCCGTGAGGAGCTTGTAGGGGTAGACCTGGTGGCCCACGTCGAAGACGATACGGTCTCGGAGCGGGTCGAACCTCCGCAGCAGTGCCATGGTCAGCTCCACGGCTCCCAGGGAGGAGCCCAGGTGCCCGCCGTTCTCCCTCACGGTCTCGATGATGCGCTCACGGACCTCCCCGGCCAGATGGGGAAGGTCCTCGGGCGCGATGCGCAGAAGGTCCTCGCGCCGGAACCCCGCAGTCAGAAATTTCATGTCGGTGTGCGTCTCCAAAGTCGTTTTTGCCGCCGGGAAGTCCCCAGGCGGGCCGACGGCATGAATCCATTATAAGTGTGAGGATTGAACAAAGGAGGGTACTTTAACGTAAAATACATAGCGATCGTTCGGGCATGAACGGACTATAATACACGGTACATGGTCATGGGGGCAGCCGTTTTTAGGGAAACACATTTCAAGAATATCGAGCATAGAGCTAAAAATTATAGAGATGGAGGGGCGGTTATGAATCGGAAGGGTAACGTTTACGTCACGCGGCTGCTGCCGCACCCGGTCATGGAGAAACTGAAGGAGGTATGCGACTTCGAGGCCAATGTCGAGCCACGTCCAGCGACGCAGGAGGAGCTGCTCCGGGGGGTGCGCGGGCGGGACGCCGTGCTGTGCCTCCTGAACGACCGCATCGACGCGGCGGTCCTCGACGCGGCGGGACCGCAGTGCCGCCTGTTCGCAAATTATGGGGTGGGGTACAACAACATCGACGTCCCCGAGGCGCAGAAACGGGGGATCTGGGTGACGAACACGCCGGACGTCCTGAACGATGCGACGGCGGACATGGCCTGGGCGCTCCTCTTCGCGACGGCGCGGCGCGTGGCGGAGGGAGACCGGCTGATGCGCTCCGGGACCTTCAGCTGGCAGCCCGAGTTCATGCTGGGCGCCGACATCACGGGACGGACCCTGGGCGTGGTCGGCGCGGGACGCATCGGGCAGAACTTCGCGATCAAGAGCCGCGGGTTCGGCATGAGGGTCCTGTACTCGGGTCACCGCCCTTCCCCGGAGTTCGAGGCGGAGACGGGCGGACGCTTCGTCACGCTGGACGAGCTCCTGAGGAATTCGGACTTCGTCTCCCTTCACGTTCCCCTGACGCCCGAGACGCACCATCTGATCGGGGAGCGCGAGCTGGGGCTCATGAAGCCCAGTTCCATCCTGATAAACACATCGCGCGGCCCGGTCGTCGATGAGAAGGCCCTCGCCAGGGCACTGGAGGCCCGCACGATTTGGGGCGCGGGGCTCGACGTGTTCGAGGACGAGCCGAACCCCGAGCCGGGGCTGAAGGCTCTGGACAACGTGGTCATGACGCCCCATATCGGCAGCGCCACTGTGGATACGCGCACCAACATGGGCTTCGTCGTCGTGAGGAACATCGCAGCGGCGCTCGAGGGCAGGGAACCGCCGAACCTGGTGAGGGCCTGATGCCCTCTCGTCCGTATACTAAAGGAAACGCCACGCCAAAGGCGTTAAGCAAGGGAAATTAGATAAGGAAAACTGAAAGGGTTGGTGGCTCCAGAATGACGATTCGCAAGAAGCTCTACCTGATGCTCTTCTTCGTCCTGTTCGTGATCGTGGCCATGACGGCCGTCACCTACATCCGAAGCAGAGCGGCCATCATGGACCTGGTGGACTCCGCGGGGATGGATACCGTCAGGGCGTCCGCCAAGGCCATCGACGAACGCCTCGACACCGCCATCTCCGTCCTCGACACCTGTGCCGAGACCGTGCGGCAGAACTGGACGCAAAAGGGCGTCAACGAGGAGGGGAGCATCGAGGACTTCCTAAAGGGACTTCTCCACGTTGGTCAGTCGCATGGATTCAGGGCGATTTATTTCGGCCTGGAGTCCACGGGAAGGATATCGGACGCCAGCGCCTGGCAGGAGCCCGAGGGCTTCGACGCTCGAACCCGGGACTGGTACCGAAAGGCCGTCGAGAACAGGGGGAAGGTCGTGCTCTCCGATCCCTATCTCGACGAGGAGGCCCAGGATATGGTCCTCTCGCTGGCCACGGCCGTTTACGACGACGGCGGCAAGCTGCTGGGCGTCATGGGCGGCGACGTTCTTCTGAAGGAACTTCACGAGCTCGTGAACCACATTCAGGTATTCGACAAGGGGTATGGGTTCCTTCTGTTGAAAAGCGGTCTGGTCCTCTCCAGCCCGCGCCCGGAGGATATCCTGAGGATCAACATGCTCTCCGACTCCCGGATCCCCGAGGACCTCAGGTCGGTGGCGCAGAGGATGATTCGCGGGGAGACGGGCACGCAGACGTACACCTACGGCGGCAGGGAGACCAAGGCGTTCTTCGCACCCACCGGGACGGGCTTCTTCCTCGCCATCTCCTTTCCCATGAGCGAGGTATGGGCCCGTGTCAACAACCTCACGCTCCTTCTTATCGTCATCGCCGCCGTGGCCCTCGTCGTCATCGGCCTCGTCATCCTGTTCGTCAACCGCAGTCTGACCCGCAGCATACGCGGCATCCAGGACGCCTCCGAACGTCTGGGCGCCGGAGACCTCACCGTCCTCTATGACGACTCCGGCAAGGACGAGCTGGCCCACGTCGCAAAAAAGCTGAATTCTACCGTCATCTCCCTGCGGGACAGCATGACGGACATCCGCTCCGCGGCAAACGACACGGCCCGCCAGTCCGAGACGCTCGCGGCCCTCTCGGAGGAGACGCTCGCCTCCATGGAGGAGGTCTCCGCCTCGATGGAGCGCATCCTGCACATGATGGAGGACAATGCCTCGGCGCTCCAGACCGCGAACAACTCCATCGAGGAGATCGCCTCGGGCGCACAGGCGTCCGCTCAGGCCGCCACGAACGGCGCCGAGGGGGCGGCACAGGTAACGGAGAAGTCCGAGAGCTCCTTCAAGGAACTGAACGAGGCCCTGGAGAACATCCGCAGCGCCGAGGAGGTCTCCACCCAGAGCATCCGGCGGCTGCGCGAACTGGAGCACTCCGTGGAGTCCATCGCGGGCTTCGTGTCCACCATCACCTCCATCGCCGACCAGACGAACCTGCTGGCGCTGAACGCGGCAATCGAGGCGGCCCGTGCGGGCGAGGCCGGGCGCGGGTTCGCCGTCGTTGCCGAGGAGGTGCGCAAGCTGGCCGAGGAGTCGGCACGGGCCGCCTCACAGGTAAACAAGCTCATCACGGAGCTCCAGGAGAGCTCCAGGAGCTCGATCGAGGCGACGGAGAGGACCGGGACGCTGCTGAGCGAGACGACGAAGAAGACCGTCGAGACACAGAAAAAGCTCGAGGACGCGCTCGAGGCCCTGGGCAGGCTGACGGAGTCGATCCAGAGTGTGGCGGCGGTGTCGGAGGAACAGGCGGCGTCGAGCTCTGAGATGAGCCACTCCGTCCAGCGCGTGGCGGAGACGACGGACCAGACGGTGGCCTCCGGCCAGGGTGTGGGGACCGCCACGAGGGAGACGACGCAGGCGGCGGAGTCGATCGCGGGCGAGGCTCAGCGCATGGCGGAGACGTCCGAGAAGCTCCAGGGCATCGTCGGGCGCTTCGTCCTCGACTCCGGGGGGCCGGGCATCCTTCCCGCGAGGAAATAGATGATGAAAAAAAGGGAATAGATGATGAGAAAATAAACCGTGAAGGAATAAAGGTGTTGACGAAGCGGAACGGGTCCCCAAGTCGGGAGAACCCGTTCTGTTTCGTCGCGGATACGTACCCGATTCCGCTCGGGGCTCTCGAAATTCCGGGCTTTCGACATCGGAGTTTCGACAAGAGGGGTTTCAGGAATGGGGAAAGACCAGTTTTCGTATCAGATCTTTTTCGAGCGGGTATTCAACCCCATCGCCCTCTATCGGGTCGAGGGCGAAGCCCGAAGCGTCCTGAGCGCCGACAGGATCTTTTATGTCGACGTCAACCCGGCCTACGAGCGCGTGATGAGAGTGAGGAAGCGGGACATCGTGGGGCGCAATTTCCTTGACGTGTGGCCGAGGTCGGAGGCGTGCTGGCCGAGGATCATCGTCGACTGCATTCGGCTGGGGCACACGGTGCACTGCGAGGGCGAGAGCCGGGACGCCGGCAGCTACCTCGGGGCCATTGCCTTCCCCCTGCCGCGGAGGCGGGCCGCTGTGATCTTCATGGACAAGACGGACTGGAAGCTCTCGAACGACGCGCTCAAGGATAAGCAGGAGGAGCTGCGCGCGCTGGCCGCCCAGCTGACGCTCAGCGAGGAGAACACGCGGCGGGCGATCGCCACGGACATCCACGACCGCATCGGCTATGAGCTCGTCGCACAGCTCAAGACGCTCCGCAGCCTCATGGAGGAGGACCTGCCGCCCTCCGTCCGCAAGGAGGTCGAGCGCCTGGCGGCGGCGACGGAACGGCTCATCTCCCAGAGCCGCAGTCTGATCTTCGAGCTGAGCCCGCCCGTCCTCAAGGAGGTGGGGCTCAACCCGGCGCTCGAGGCGCTGGCGAAGTCCCTGCTGGAGCCTCAGGGCATCGAATGGAGCCTGCGCTCCCGCGGCACCATCGGGGAGTTCAACGCCGACGACGCCATCTGCATCATCCTCTACCGCATGACGCGCGAGCTGCTGCTCAACGCGATCAAGCACTCCGGGGCGAGTCGGGTCACCATCATCGTCAACCGCGGCCCGGGGAGGATCATGGTCGCCGTCGAGGACGACGGGCACGGTTTCGACCCGGCCTTCAGCCTGGACGACGCCGCGCTCGCCAGGGCCGCCAAGGGTTTCGGGCTCTTCAGCATCCGCGAACGTCTCCAGGCCATCGGCGGCAGCGTCCGAATCGTGTCCGTCCCAGGCGAGGGGGCGACGGTGGCGATGTCCTGCCCCCTGAAACTGAGGGAGGGGGAGTTCAAATGAGCATCCGCGTGCTCCTCGCCGACGACCACGATCTGTTCCTGGAGGGCCTGAAGGAGCTTATTCTCAAGGCACCGGACATCGAGCTGGCCGGCCAGGCCCGGGACGGGTTGGAGGCCCTGGAGCGGACGGTCCTGACGGAACCGGACGTCGTCCTGATGGACATGACCATGCCACGCCTCAACGGGATACAGGCGACCCGCCAGATCGTCGAAAAATCTCCCGGGATCAGGGTGCTGGTCCTGTCCATGCACGGCGACCGCGAGCTCATCGTGGAGAGCCTCAAGGCGGGAGCCCGAGGCTACATCCTCAAGGAGTGCACCTCCGAGGAGCTCTACACGGCCGTCCGTGCCGTCATGGCGGGACAATACTATCTGACCCCCTCCGTGCTGCCCGCACTGATCGAGGACTACCTGCGCCTGCTGCAGGCGGAGGCGAAGTCGTCCGCCTCTCCCCTGTCGGACCGAGAACAGGATGTCCTGAGGCTTCTCGTCAAGGGGCTGAACGCCAAGCAGATAGCCGCGCGGCTCGACATCAGCAAGAACACCGTCGACACACACCGGCGCCGCATCATGGACAAGGTGGGCTGCAACAGCATGGCCGAGCTGACCCGCTACGCGATCCGCGAGGGGTACCTGGACCTGAGTTGAGGCCCGGCTGAAACCGCCAAAACCGCCATCTAAGGAAGCGTCAGCTTTCAGCCTCTTCGGAGCCATAGACGCAAAAAATAAGCGATGATAAGAAAATGTGTCTGTCTGCCGATGAGTTTGACGACAAGGAGAAGGGATTCGTCGCCGCGGTAAGCCCCAAAAGAGACGAGGAGATGCCACAGGAACCAGCTCAGACAGGGCAGGGAGAAGAAGGCCTCGTCCGTCCCCCTTTGGGAGAGGATGCCGTATTGCTCCAGGAAGGAGCACAGCAGGTAGGTCGCGGGGATCGAAAGGAGCCCGAACAGAAGATACGTTCCGCTTGCGCTGAGGATCGGAAGCAGCAGGGAACCGCATACGGCCCCCAGGAAACGGATCCTGCGGCGACGCTTCTCCTCCTTTTCACGCCTCGCCTCGAAGAAGATCAAGTCCGCCATGGCGTCGGCCCGAGAGCTCCCGTGCGACACCCAAACGCCAAGGTCCCGTTGCGTCGGGATATCCGACTTGCCCTCGAATTTCCCCTTCAGGACCGCGTAGGCCGTGCCCACCTCCCGATATCTCATCGCGGCCTCTGGGGACGGGTCGTTTTCAACGCCGTACAGACGGCACAAACGGCAATAGGCCTGATGGACATCGGCGAACGGCGAGTCCGGAGGTACCCCCAGAACGGCAAAGGCTTTCATCTCATCCATACCCAGACCTCCTTCGGCTTTCATTCCTATTCCTATTTCTTTTCCATTACCGTTACCCGACAATATGAACGCAGACAAGTATAGGACAGAACTCGGCTTCGAGGAAGGGGGACCTGACGCTCCGAAAAAACTCAAACCCTACCGGGAAGTTCCGGGACATTTTGCCCGTCGTCCGCCACCGTATCCTGCCTGTCACGTTTTTTACTACCCGCGCCTTAACGTTTTTCGTTATGGCGTTCGATACCCTTCTCTTTTTATAATGATTGCCGTAGCTTTCTATCCCAATATTCAAGGAGTGATCACGGCATGAGACTTGAGATTGGAGCCTTCCACGTCAAGGACATCAAGTTCGGCGACAAGACGGGCTACAGCAATGGGATCCTCACCATCAACAAGGAGGAGCTCCTGAAGGTCGTGAAGGAGGACGAGCACATCACGACCGCGGATCTCCGCATCGTGCACCCCGGCGACGAGGTCGTGCTCTGCCCCGTCAAGGAAGCGCTCGAGATGCGCTGCAAGGTCTCCGGCGGACACGGGATCTTCCCCGGGGTCCTGTCCGAGATGGAAATAGCCGGCTCCGGCCGCACGCACTGCCTGCAGGACTGCTCGCTGCTCGTCGTGGGCGAGCACGCCGGTGGATTTCAGGACGGCCTGATCGCCATGGGCGGCCAGTATCAGCACCACACCATCTTCGGGGACATGCCGAACCTCGTACTGGTCGCGGACACGGACGAGGAGTTCGAGCGCAGGGAGCAGCAGAAGAAAAACCATGCGCTCCGCTGGGCGGGCATGAGGCTGGCCGAGTACGTCGGCCAGTGCGTCAAGGACCTCGAGCCCGAGAATCTCGAGGTCTATGACCTGCCCGCCATCCCCGACCGCAGCGACGCCGTCAAGGCCCTTCCCGGCGTGCTCTACGTGCTCCAGCCCCAGACCCAGATGGAGGCCATGGGTTACAACACCCTGATCTACGGCTGGGACGGCAACCACATCCTGCCCACCCTGATGCACCCCAACGAGCTGCTCGACGGCTGCATGGTGTCCGGCAGCTTCATGCCCTCGTCCTCGAAGATCTCGACCTACGAGTTCGCCGTCAACCCGATGCTCAAGAGGCTCTACGCCGAGCACGGCAAGTCGATCAACTTCCTGGGCGTTTTGATGTCCACGCTGAACGTCAAGATGGACGAGAAGGTGCGCTGCGTCAAGATGGCGGGGGAGATCGCGGTCAACCTCGGCGCGAAGGGCGCGGTCGTCGTGGAGGAGGGCTACGGCAACCCCGACGTGGACTACACCGCCATGCTGGTGGAGCTCGAGAGGCTGGGGATCAAGACGGTCGGGCTCTCCGACGAGTGCACGGGCCGCGACGGCGCGTCCCAGCCGCTGGTGTCCATGAACCCCGCCACCGACGCCCTGGTCACCACCGGAAACGTCTCCCAGATGTACAGGTTCCCCAAAATGGAGGTCATCGGCGAGCTGGAGGCCCTGGCCCGCGACGGCAACAGCGGAGGCTGGGAGGGCTGCATCGATCCCGACGGCTCCTTCGTCATGGAGAACAACGGGATGTTCTGCGCCAACCACATCAGCGGCTACTCCAGAAGAACCTGCGCCGACTTTTAACCGTTCAGCGAGGAGGGACAGGAAATGAAGGCAATCCACTATATCAACCAGTTCTTCGGTCAGGTCGGCGGCGAGGACGCCGCGGACGCAAAACCGGTCTTTCACGATCAGCTCATCGGCTGCTCCGTGATGCTGAACGGCATGATGCCGGACATCGAGGTCACCAACACGATCGTCTGCGGCGACAACTACGTCACCAACCACACCAAGGAGGCCCTGCAGGAGATCCTGGCCTGGCTCGACACCAAGGAGTTCGACATCTTTTTCGCCGGCCCCGCGTTCATGGCCGGCCGCTACGGCGTCGGCTGCGGTCTGGTCTGCAAGGCCGTGTCCGAGAAGTACGGCGTGCCGGTCATCACCTCGATGAACGAGGAGAACCCCGGCGTCGAGGAGTACAAGGCCGTCGCCTACATCTTCAAGGGCGGCCGCAAGGCCACCTTCATGAAGGACGACCTCACCCTGATGGCCGACTTCGCCCAGAAGATCGCCAGGGGCGAGCCCCTTCTGCCCGCCGCGCAGGAGGGCTACTTCCCGCGCGGCATCCGCGCCGAGATCCCGCAGCCCGACGGCCGCATGGCCGCCGACCGCGTCATCGACATGCTGGTGAAGAAGCTGAACGGGCAGCCCTTCCAGACGGAGCTCGTCATCCCCAAGATGGAGAAGATCCCGCCCGCGGCGCCCGTCCCCGACCTGAGCAAGGCCACCATCGCGCTGGTCTCCTCGAGCGGCGTCGTCCCGGTGGACAACCCCGACCGCATCCAGAGCGCCTCCGCCCAGAAATGGGGCAAGTACGACATCTCGAAGCTCGACTCCCTGCCCGAGGGCGTGTTCAAGACCATCCACGCCGGCTTCGACCCCGCGGCCATGTGCGCGGTGCCGGACCGCGGCATCCCCGTCGACGCGATGCGCTATTTCGAGAAGCAGGGCAAGATCGGTAAGCTCTACGACTACTTCTACGTCACCGTCGGCACGGGCACGACCCAGGCCTTCGCCGCCAAGTTCGGCAGGGAGATAGCCCAGGAACTGCACAACGCCAAGGTCGACGCCGTGGTCCTCACCTCGACCTGAGGCACCTGCACTCGTTGCGGTGCAACGATGGCAAAGGAAATCGAGCGCACGGGCATCCCGGTGGTCGTGATGTGCAACCTTATCGACGTCGCCAAGACGGTGGGCGCGAACCGCATGGTCCAGACCGTCTCCGTCCCCTATCCCCTCGGGGATCCGGAGCTGAGCAAGGAGGCCGAGTGGCAGCTGCGCACCAGCCGCGTCGGGGCAGCCCTCGACTCCCTCGCCACGCCGGTGGAGACCCCCACGGTGTTTCCGTCCAAGTTCTAAGCTTGATCGAGGACATGTTGTAACGCTACTAAAAAAACAAGGGACGGGGCCAAAAGGGATTTTCTTGAGATTTCCGTTTGCGGCCCCGTCCTTTATCCTCCCGCTGAAAGGAGCTGCAGTCCATGACGGACAACAGCAACAGGATTTCCGGGCAAAAGGACAACTCCGTCTATCTGATCTCCATCGCCGTCACCCTGGCGGTCGTGGCCTGGGGCTACTGGGCCCCGGAGAACTTCGGAGCCTTTGCTAAAGCACTGTTCACCGGCCTGACCAAGTACTTCGGCTGGGGCTACCTGCTGACGATGAACGTCTTCGTGCTGTTCTGCCTTTTTATGGCCTTCGGCCGCTTCCGCCACGTGCGCCTCGGCAACCCGGAGGATCGCCCGGAGTACAGCAACGCCTCGTGGTTCGCCATGCTGTTCTCCGCCGGGATGGGCGTCGGCCTGGTGTTCTACGGCGCGGCCGAGCCCCTGATCCACTTCGGCAACGTGCCTTTCGGCGCGGAGCCCGGGTCGATCCAGGCGGCGCGCGACGCCATGCAGATCTCTTTCTTCCACTGGGGGCTGCATCCCTGGGCGGGCTACGCGGTCATCGCCATGCCGATGGCCTACTATCAGTTCCGCCGCAACTCCCCGGGCCTCATCAGCTCCCTGTTCATCCCCCTCGTCGGCCAGAAGGCCGTTGACGGCGCCTTCGGCAAGATCGTCGACGTCCTGGCCATCTTCGCGACGCTGGCCGGCATCACCACCTCGCTGGGGCTCGGCACCCTGCAGCTCGGCAGCGGCCTGAACGAGGTCATGGGCCTGAACGAAATCCCCATGTCCGGGGTCGGCAACGGCATAGTTGGGATTATGGAATATATGGGCCTGAGCAGGACGCTTATGATCCAGGTCGGCATCATCGTCATCCTCGCCGTGCTCTACACGGGCTCGGCCGTGATGGGCATCGACAAGGGCATCAAGTGGGTGGCCAACTTCAACCTCCTCGTGTGCCTGGGGCTGATGGTCACCCTGTTCCTCGTCGGTCCGACGCTGCCCATCGTCGACTCCCTGATGACAGGCATCGGAGACTACGTCAGCGGACTGATCAAGGAGAGCTTCTCCATGGCTCCCTATGGCGGGGCCTACGAGTCGCACCTGCAGAACTGGACCCTCTACTACTGGGCCTGGTGGATTGCCTGGGCGCCCTTCGTCGGCTCCTTCGTCGCCCGCATCTCCCGCGGCCGCACGATCGCCGAGTTCGTCGCCGGAGTCCTCATCGTCCCGGCGCTCGGCAGCTTCACGTGGTTCGCCATCTTCGGGACGTCCGGGCTGCACCTCCAGCTGGTCCAGGGCATCGACATCGCCGCTCAGGTCACGAAGGACATCTCCGTGGGCGTCTTCGCCCTCTACCAGTACTATCCCCTCGGGTTCGTCATGTCGATCCTCATGCTGGTCCTCATCACGACGTTCTTCGTCACCTCCGCCAACTCCGCCACGTTCGTGCTGTCGATGTACTCCAACCACGGCGACCTCAACCCCTCCAAGTCCAAGATGGGCGTATGGGGCGTCTTGATGGCCGCGCTGGCCATCGTGCTCCTGATGACCGGCGGCCTGCAGAACCTTCAGACCGTCTCGCTGACCGCCGCGCCTCCCTTCGCGATCATCATGGTCTGCGCCTGTATCTCCCTATGGAGGAGCCTGGTGAAGGACGAGGCGGAGGGGAAACTGTAAGGGCATGAAATGCCGCTGTCGGGACCAAAGCAAATCTCAGGGCTCTGCCCTGAACCCGCCCAAGGGGACCGGTCCCCTTGGGAATCCCGAATTTTGAAAAGGTAATTTTCGAGGGCGTCTCTGGCGGCGCCCTCGTTCCATCCCCGGTTCTTATTCGATTCCTGGAGGTGCGTCAACGATGGAAGGCTGCCTGAAGAGGGTGTCGGTGATGTGCACCCCGGACGAGGTCGAATAGGCGCTCGAACGGAACACGGCCCCCTGAGAGCCGCGACCCGGCCTTGACATCCCACCCGGCACAGTGTATAACCGGGTAATCGTGAAAAAAGCACGATCTTTCTCAGGAGACCGCATTAAAGGGACGGAGGGATTGTTTTGGGCATTCTGACTCGTTATGCCGCCCTGCTTCCGGTGACACCGGCAACGCCGCCCGTCAACCTGGAGGAGGGCTCTACGCCGCTCATCGCCCTGCCGCGCATCGGCGAAAAGCTCGGCATCACGCTTTACGGCAAGTTCGAGGGCTGCAACCCCTCGGGCTCCTTCAAGGACAGGGGGATGGTTCTGGCCGTCGCCAAGGCCCTGGAGGAGGGCAAGCGCGCCCTCATCTGTGCCTCGACGGGCAACACCTCCGCCTCGGCGGCGGCCTACGCGGCCTCCGTCGGCATCCCCTGCTTCGTCCTGCTCCCGGCGGGCAAGGTCGCCCTGGGCAAGCTGGCCCAGGCATTGATGTACGGGGCCAGGGTCATCGCCGTGCGCGGCAACTTCGACCGCGCACTGGAACTGGCCCGCACGGCCGCGGACAAAAGCGGCTGCGCGATGGTGAACTCCGTCAACCCCTACCGCCTCATCGGCCAGCGCACCGGCGCGTGGGAGATCTGCGAGGCCCTGAGCAGAGCTCCGGACTGGCACGCTATCCCCGTGGGCAACGCGGGGAACATCAGCGCCTATTGGGCGGGGTACAAAGAGTACGCCAAACTGGGACGGATCTCGGACCTCCCCCGCATGATGGGCTTCCAGGCCGCGGGCGCCGCACCGCTCGTCACGGGGCTTCCCTGCCCGGACCCCGAGACGGTCGCTACAGCCATACGTATCGGCAACCCCGTCAGCGCGTCCCTCGCCCGCGCGGCGGTCTCGGAGTCCGGCGGCGCGTTCTACGCGGTCTCCGACGAGGAGATCCTGGAGGCTCAGAGGATTCTGGCATCCGAGGGTGGCGTCTTCGCCGAGCCCGCGTCCTGCGCCCCCCTCGCCGGGCTTCTCGCCCTAAAGCGTGCGGACCGTCTTCCGGCGGGTATCACGGCGGTCATGGTGCTGACGGGCAACGGCCTGAAGGACCCCGACACCGCGCTGTCCCAGACGGGCCGGCCCATCGAGATCGGCGACTCGCTGGAGGAGCTGATGGGCGTCCTGAGCTCCGCCGCCTCCGGATCATGATGGATCGGGGTAAAGAGCCGCTCCTCTCCCTGCACGTCCCCGCGACGAGCGCCAACCTGGGCTCCGGCTTCGACACGCTGGGCATGGCGCTCTCCCTCTACAACGTCTTCAACGTCCGCGAGCTGCTGCCGGAGGGACGCTTCACCTGCGACGCCATCGGGGAGGGCGCTTACGAGCTGTCCGACGCCGGCTCCAACATGGTGGTGGAGAGCTACCTTCGAGCCTGTGCGGAATGGGGCGTCCCCCCTCGGGGCCTGGCCCTGGAGTGCCATAACGTCATCCCGCTCTGCCGGGGCCTGGGCAGCTCCTCCACCGCCGTCGTGGCGGGGGTGCTCCTGGCCGACGCCGTGTCCGGACGTCGGACGGACGAGGCGGAGCTCCTGCGCGTCATGACGCTCATCGAGGGGCACCCCGACAATGTGGTCCCCTGCTGCCTCGGGGGCATGACGGTCTGCTGCTGGGATGGGGAGAACCTGCGCTACGTGAAGCTGCCGCCCCTTCCCGACGACATGCACGTGGTCGCGGCGGTCCCGGACGTGCGGGTCCGCACCCACGACGCCCGGCAGGTATTGCCCGAGCTCGTCCGGTTTGGGGACGCCGTGTTCAATCTGGGGCGTGCCTCCCTGCTCTGCGCCGCCTGGGCGACAGGGCGTTGGGACCTCCTCTCCTGGGGCATGGACGACCGCCTGCACCAGCCCTACCGAAGCTCCCTCTTTCCCGGGGGCAGGGACATCCTGGACCATATCCGCGGCCTTCCCGGCTGCGTCGCCGTCGCAATCAGCGGATCCGGCCCCACGATGGTCGCGCTGGTCCGGGGCGCGCCCGGCACGGTCGCCTCCGCGATGTGCCGCACCTTCTCCGAGCACGACGTGCCCTCCCAGTTCTTCGTCCTGCGGGGCTCGTCCGTCGGGACGGCGATCGAGAGCCGCCTTTGAGGCCTTTTCCCGGCTTTTCCTCCCCGCCTCGTCGGGCGGCATGGAGGAGCCGGGGTGCCGGGACTGAAGAAAAAAACCTGAGGAGAGAGACCCATGACGAATTCAATTATCGAGAGCATCCGACTTGACCGTGGCTGCGCGCGCATCATCCTGCTGGGCGTCCCAGACCTGCCGGGGGTCGCGGCCAGAGTGTTCTCCGCCTTGGCAGAGAGGAATGTGGGCGTGGAGATGATCGTCCAGAACAACATGCGCGGCGGGATGACGGACATGACCTTTCTGATCCGCAAGGACCGTCTGGACGACGCCATCCCCGTCTGCCGCACGGCCGCCGAGGCGATCAAGGCCCAGGGGGTCTCCTTCAACACGGAGGTGGCGAGCCTCTCCATCCAGGGACAGGAGCTCTCCTCGACCCCGGAGGTCACGGCCAGGATGTTCGCCACCTTGGCGTCCGTGAACGTGAACATCGAGATGATCACGTCGAGCACCTTCGCGGTCACCTGCGTCGTCGATGCGACCGCCGTGGAGCGGGCCGTCGCGGCGCTGCAGAAGGCATTCGACGTCGAGGCCGTCCTTTAGGGAGCTGTAGGACAGTCCCCCAAAACGCACATAAAAAACGAGAGACCGCGATTCGGGGCCTCTCGTTTTTTGTGGAGCTTGGATTTAAAGGGGATTCCCAAGGGACGAGTCCCTTGGGCGGGTTCAGGGCGGAGCCCTGAGGCCCATTTGTGCCGGAGCCCCGTCATAATGCGATGACGCGGCCAGATATTCAATCATCCATCCATCCGTCCTGCCGGCCGGCCCGCTACGGCAGCCGCTCCCACTCCACCGCGTGGGGCACGCCATCCACCGTCAGCCTCATTCGGCCATGCTCATGGGCCGGCCCGCTCCCCGAGACCGAGGGCACCGGACCGGGACGCGTCCGCCACGCCGCACGCAGACGCCGCGCCTCCCCGTAAAGCCGGTCCTCGTCCCGAAGCAGCCTCAGGGCCTCGGGCACGGAAACGCGCGCAAAGCGGACCGTCTGCCCAGGAAGCCGCTGCGCCAGGACCGGTACGTCCACGGCGCAGACCGTCGCAATCTTCGTGTAGCCACCCGTTGTCTGCCGGTCGGCGAGCATCACGATGGGCTGGCCGTGGCCGGGCACCTGGACGCTGCCCAAGGCGACGGCGTCCGACACGATGTCGGCCCCCTCGCGGTGCTCCACGACCGGCCCCTCCAGACGGTATCCCATGCGATCGGCCGAGGCGGAAACCGTGTACTCCGAGCTCAGGAACGCCTCGATTCCCCCTGGGGTGAAGGCATCTTCCTGGGGGCCCATCACCACGCGCAGCGGCGCCGAAGGGTCGCGCACCGGGCGCAGGCCGACAGGCAGGGTCAGCCCCTCGGAGTCCGCCCAAAGGACATCCGGGACCCCGGTGGAAAGCACGTCCCCGGCCTCGAGGGCCCGCCCCTCATGTCCGCCGAACCGGCCCCGCACGTAGGTGGAACGGCTTCCCATGACCAACGGGACGTCGAAGCCCCCGCTGACGCACAGATACGCCCGCGCCCCCGAAGCCGGAGCGGCGAACGCCAGCGTGTCGCCGGCCGCCACACGATGGACCCTCCAGGCATCGAGCGTCGCACCGTTACGGGTGAGGCCGGCATCGGCGCCGGTGACGATGACGCACCCCTCCCCCTCCTCGACCCGAAGGGCCGGGCCCAGCACGGTGATCTCGAGGGCCGCGGCCCCCTCGTCGTTTCCCAGCAGAATGTTGCCCAACCGCAGCGCGGGACCATCCATGGCCCCCGCCACGGGGACACCCCGAGACTGACAGCCGTACCGACCCAGGTCCTGGACAGTGGTGAGCATCCCCGGGCTCCCGACCGACAGGCGCATCACGCCTCCACCTCCCCCACGACGTCGGGCTTCCAGTCCGGCCGTGCGGCGTCGCGCTCCAGGCGTTCGAAGTCCCCCATGGGGATCGGGACGAAGCGCACCCACATCCCTGCGCTCAGAAAGATCGGAACGGGCCGGTCGGGGTCGAAGAGCCGGAGCGGCGTCCGCCCGATCAGGTTCCAGCCTCCGGGGCTGTCGATCGGGTAGATGCCCGTCTGCCTCCCGGCTATTCCCACCGATCCGGCGGGGATCCTCTCCCGCGGCTCCAGCAGACGCGGGGTCTCGAGCGTCGCGTCCATCCCCCCGAGGTAGGGAAAACCGGGCGTGAACCCCAGCATGTAGCAGTAGCATTCGGCCCCGCTGTGGCGGCGCACCACCTCGTCGGGGGAAAGCCCCGTGTGCTCCGCGACACGACTGAGGTCGGGGGCGAAGTCCCCCTCGTAGCAGACGGGCACGAGGATCTTCCCACAGCCCGAAGGGTCGGCCTCGAGCGGGACCTCGGACATCTCCAGCAACAGCCGTTCGAGCAGGTCCGGCTCCGGCGCGCGGAGCGGGTCGAAACACACGGCGAGCGAACGGTACGTAGGTACGGCCTCGACGAATCCGGGGAAGGGCAACGCCTCGACCCTCCGCCTCAGGGCCTGGACCTGTGCATTCACGCCCAGGTCGATAGCGCTGCCGAACTCGACGACGATACAGCTTTCCCCCGCATAAAGGATGCGTGGAAAAGAAGTTTTCATACGAAGTCCCTCCTGCCTCAATCAGAACCAAGGCCAGGCTCCAGGCGAGCCCGACATCCCCTCCACGGGGCCGACATCGGAACGGAGGAGAACGAGGAAAGCGCGGCGGGAACTCCACCCGGCCCATGCCGTGAGATCGCGGTCCGGCCTCACCCAAATTCGCAGCAAAATTTTCAACCTGTGGCGAAGTCGGGTTTTACGCGTTTTTTGCCGCACCTGACGGGTGAAAGGTCAGAGTTGGCTTAACCCGTACAACGACGGGCTCGATCCTCGGTAAAGCCGCCCCCGCCTGCGGATTTGGGCCTCATTATACCGCTTGACTTTAGTCGCAAAAGTTCCTACCCTGTACCCGATCCGGGAAATCGGCCGGCAGCTTCTTTACATATCACATGTTACACAAACATATCACACAAAGAGGAGGCACTTCCCTGCGATGGGGTCCATGGGCTTGAACGACATCGATCTGTGTATCGACCTGAACAGCGATTTGGGAGAGAGCTTCGGGGAGTGGAGGATGGGCATGGACGAGGAGGTGATGAAGTCCATCAGCTCCTCGAACGTGGCCTGCGGATGGCATGCCGGCGACCCCATGGTGATGCTCGGGACCGTGCGTGCGGCCAGGGCCGCGGGCGTGGTCGTCGGCGCGCATCCGGGATATCCCGACCTGATGGGGTTCGGGCGACGCAGCATGGCCTGCACGCCGGACGAGCTCTACGCCTACACTCTCTATCAGGCGGGCGCACTCGCCGCCGTCTGCCGCTCCGAGGGAATCGAGCTTCAGCACGTGAAGCCGCACGGAGCGATGTACAATCAGGCGGCCAAGGAGCCGAAGATGGCGGAGGCCATCGCCCGCGCCGTGCGCGCGTTGGGGGAGGGCATCATGCTGATGGGGCTGGCGGGCTCCGCCTTCGAGGCCGCATCGGCCGATGCGGGGGTCCCCTTCGCCGCGGAGGCCTTCGTCGACCGCGGCTACATGCCCGACGGTTCCCTGGTGCCACGCGGCAGGCCGGGGGCCCTCATCCACGATCCCGAGGAGGCCGCGGCCCGCATGGTGAGGCTGGTCAAGGAGGGGGTCGTGACGGCGGCCGACGGCAGTGAACTTCGCCTGAAGGCCCACTCCATCTGTGTGCACGGGGACAGTCCCGACGCCGTCGGCATGGCCCGGACAGTGCGCGCGGCATTGGAGGGGGAGGGCATCGCGGTCAGGCCGCTGTGCGGCTGAGCTCGGCGATGGGCACTCGGCTACTCATCATCCATGATCGCCCTACACGGCAGCCAAGTACAGAAGTACCCGCCAATCGAAGATCCGGGGCCGGAGCCCCCTGGAGAGGAGGATTCAGACCATGGCCAAGATGAGCGACTACGCAAACCACAGTCCGCAGGACGTGCGCCGGATGATCCGGGAGGGGAAATGGGACCGCCCCACCTCCGGCATGTGTGCGGGCCACGTGCAGGCCAACCTGGTGGTGCTCCCCAGGGACCTGGCCTATGACTTCCTGGTGTTCGCCCAGCGCAACCCCAAGCCCTGTCCCATCCTGGATGTGACGGAGCCGGGGGACACCGAGCCCCGCCTGGTGGCACCGGGCGCCAACGTCGCGACGGACATCCCGCGCTACCGCGTCTGGAAGGACGGGGAATGCGTCGACCAGCCGACGGACGTCAGGCGCTACTGGAGGGACGACCTCGTCGCCTTCCTCCTGGGCTGCTCCTTCTCCTTCGAGGGCGCGCTGCTCCAGTCCCATATCGGCATTCGGCACATCGAGTGCGACTGCAACGTCCCCATGTTCGTCACCAACATCCCCTGTCACCCCGCGGGCCGCCTGAAGGGTCCGATGGTCGTCTCCATGCGGCCGATCCCCGCGTCCCTGGTGTCGAGGGCGGTGCTCTGCACGGGGCGGTTCCCGGCGGTACACGGCGCGCCGGTCCACGTGGGGGACCCGGGGGCCATCGGCATCGCGGACATCGGCAAGCCCGACTTCGGCGACCCCGTGGAGATTCGTCCCGGGGAGCTCCCCGTCTTCTGGGCCTGCGGCGTCACGCCCCAGGCGGCGATCATGGAGGCGAAGCCGGCGTTCGCCATCACGCACTCCCCAGGCTGCATGTTCATCGCCGACCCGCTGGACGCCGACTACGCGGTGTTCTGAGGACGAAAAAAGCGCTTAAAGATAAAAACCAATACTGACCTTCACAAAAAGCCCTCTGGGCGCGAAGCCTCGCGCCCAGAAGGGAAAAGCTCCAAAAGCGGAGGGCGTGGGCAAAAAGCATCCCCACACCCTCCGTTTTCCTCACTTTTTCTCGTACTCCTTCAGCATGGCGGCGTACTCCACCTCGCAGCCCTTGCGTATGTGGTACACGTAATCGTCGTTCGGGAACTTCCCCGTCCTCACGTCCTCCGCGTAGGCCCTGAACGCGTTCGTGATCACCTCCGCAAGGTTCGCGTACTTCTTCACGAACTTCGGCGTGAACGCCTGAAACTGGCCCAGCATGTCCCCGCAGATGATGAGCTGCCCGTCGCACGGCCAGCCCGCCCCGATGGAATACACCGGGATGGAGAGGCGTTTGGTGATGAACTCCGTCAGCTCCGGCGGGATGCCCTCCACCAGAAGCGCGTAGGCCCCCGCGCGCTCCACCGCCAATGCGTCCTCGATCACGTAGCGGGCCGAATCCGGCGTCACGCCCTGCGCCTTGAACCCACCCATCGGTCCGGAGCTCTGCGGCGTCAGGCCGATGTGCCCGCACACCAGCACCCCGCTGTCCGCGATGGCCTTGATGCGGCTCTCCACGCGCACCCCGCCCTCCAGCTTGACGGCATCGACGTCCGCCTCCTTGAAGAAGCGCACCGCGTTCCCCACGGCCTGCTCATCCGAGGCCTGGTACGAGCCGAACGGCATGTCGCCCATCACGAAGGTGTTCGGCGCACCCCGGCGGACGGCCCTGCAGTGGCTGATGCAGTCCTCCATCGTCACGGGGATCGTGCCCGGGTAGCCCAGTACCACCATGCCCAGGGAGTCGCCCACAAGGATCATGTCCAGCCCTGCCGCCTCCGCGAACATCGCCGTTGGGAAGTCGTAGGCCGTGATCCACGTCACCTTCTCCCCGTTCCTCTTCATCTCCAGAAACTCCAGGCGCCCCTTCTTCTTCGACATGACGAACCCTCCTTATCTCCCTGCCGGGTATTTCAATACTGCAGCCGTCTCAGCGATAATGCACTTTCGACTGGTCCAACTTCGAGATGTCGTAGCGCTCTTTCGTCTCGTCCTTGAAGCCGATGGCCAGAAGGCACAGGATGGAGAGGCGCTCGGGGATGTCCAGCATCCGCCTCGCCGCGTCCTCGGCCGTCCCCTCCCCGCAGGGACGCCTTCGGACCTGGACCCAGCAGCATCCCAGGCTCAGGGCCTCCGCCTCGAGAAAAATCTGTGTGGCGGCGATGGAGGCGTCCTCCTCCCAGACATCGCTGACGGCGGGGTCGGCCGTCACGGCGACCGCCATAGCGGCCGTCCGCAGGGCGTCCCCGCCCGCGTCGCGGCAGCCCGCAAGCCGCGCAACCATCGCCCGGTCCCGGACGAAGAAAAGCTCCACGGGCCTTCTGTTCTTTGCCGACGGGGCCAGGAGGCCCGCGTAGACCAGCGCCTCGATCTGCGAATCGCTCAAAACGCCGTCCGTAAACCTGCGAATGCTCCTGCGCCGTTCCAAAAGTTCCAGCATGGGTCCTCATCCTTTCGTTTTCGGAATATTCCACAGGGCCATTATACCGAAGATCGCCCTCGCACAGGACGCAGAGGGCATCTTTTTGTTGTGGGAAGCGGGGACATCTGGTAGAATTTCTTGAAACCGGCACGTCCGGGACGGCGTTTCACAGCAGGGAGGGATATTCCGTGAACATCAACAGTTTCGACAAGTTGGGACAGGCCGGGGCCGCCATGATGCAGGACTCCGTCAACCGGGCTGCAGCGGTGGCCGAGTCCGTGAGCTCCGGCGGCATGGACGTCATGGACATCGCGAAGTCGTCCGTCGAGCTCAGCCAGGCGAAGGTCCAGATGGCTATGGGTGCCTTTCTCATCCGCACCCAGGAGGAGCTCATGAACTCCACCCTCCAGCTTTTCGGCGTGGGGAAGAACCATAACGCGAAGTACTGAACCCCGGCGAGTACGCCAAGGTCTCCGGCGCCAGGCGTACCAGGGCCTCCGGAACACGAGGGCGGCGCCGACCGATTGGCCGGTGCCGCCTCGCTTTCACACCGCTCTTGCGGGCAAGGTTCCGAGCCCTTACTTTTTGGGCTTCGGCTTTGCGGGTACCTCCCGCTTCTTCGTCTGGGGCTTCGGCTCCTGGACTTTTTTATCCGCGGAGACCACCCCGCTCCCCTTCGGCTTCCCCATCACGCGCATCTCATGGTTGGGCGAGACGGCCAACACCTCGGGACGTTTCTTCAGCGCCTCGAGCAGCTGCTCCGTCGTCTGCCCGTCGGAGGCGAAAAGGGCGAAGATCGTTCCTCCCGCGGCCGAGAGGCTTTCGTAGACGTTCACGACGCGCGCGCCTACGCCACGGGCGACCTCCGCCACGTAAACTCGGCCCTCCACGCTCGCGAGGGCCTCCTCGGTCAGGGGCTCCGCCAATCCGTTTTTAAGGACGACCAACGCCTCGCCCGGCGCCGCAGGAGCTCCCGCAAAGGCGGTGGGGCAGGCCGCCAGCAATACGGACAGCAGGATAACCGTAAGACTGCATCTCTCCAGCATCGCCGTCATCTCCCATCGCTTCGTCTTCCTCACCGCACCGGCCCCCCTACACCGGGGGCAGTGCCTGGAGCGCGACCGAGTTGAGATAGTTCCACGGCTTGTTGTAGTGCGGCTGGAAGAAGAAGTCCACGAAGGCCAGGTCCTCCACCGTCATCCCATTCTGGATGCAGACGGACAGCGTGTTTATAGACTGGGTGAGGTCCTCCTTCGACCGAACCTGAGCGCCCAGGATGCGCAGCGTCCTCCGCTCGTAGACCAGCTTGAGGTAGAAGGGCTCCGTGGTGGGCATGAACTCCGGACGGTAGTTGTCCTTCAGGACGGAGACCGCATAATCGAGCCCCAGCTCCTTGGCCACCAGCTCGGTCAGGCCGGTGCTGGCGATATTCCAATCGTAGATTTTGATGCCGGACGTCCCCTGGGTGCCCCGATGTTTGGTCGTTGGGGCTTTGAGGTTCCGTGCGGCCAGCGTCCCCATGCGGACGGCGTTCGTGGCCAGCGGGATGTAGGCGTACTGGCGGGAGGCGTTGTTGTAAACCGCGCAGCAGTCCCCGGCGGCGAACACGTCGGGGTGCGAGGTGCGCATGTACTCGTCCACGCGAATGGCCCCGTTCGGGAGCATCTCCAGCTTGCCCTTGAAGAGCGCCGTCTGCGGACGGAATCCCACGCACAGGATCGCCAGGTCCGCGTCGAACTCCCCGTCCGTCGTGACGACCCTGGCGACCCTTCCGTGGCCGTCGTCCACAAACCGCTTCACCGTCCGGCCGAAGGCCAGCTTCACGCCCTTCTCGACGTAGAGCTTCTCGATCACATCGATCACGTCGGGGTCCAGATAGCGCGGCAGCACCTGTGCCATCTGGTCGATGAAGGTCACGGACTTGCCCTGGGTCTCGAAGGCCTCCACGAGCTCCGTGCCGATGTAGCCCGCGCCGATGACCGCGACGCTGCGGGCGTTCCCGCACCGCTTCACGATCTCCATGGCATGGGCGTAATTCTTGCAGAGCAGGACGTTCTCCAGCCTCACGTTCTCGATGGGCGGCTCGACGGGCCAGGAGCCGGAGGTGACGATCAGCTTGTCGAAGGTGTCCTCGAAGTCCCTGCCCGACTCCAGGTCACGGACCCTCAGCTTTTTGTTCGCCAGGTCGACCTCCGTGACATCGTGCCTCATACGGGTCTCGACACCGAGCTCCGCGAGCTTCTCGGGCGAGCAGTAGAACAGCCCGGCGGGGTCCTTCACCACCCCCTGCACGTGCAGTGCGATACCGCACGAAAGGAAGGAGATGTTGTCGTTCCTCTCATAGACCGTGACCTGCGCGTCCTTGTGCAGCGCCACCGTGTTCAGTACCGCCGCCGTGCCGGCGTGCGTGCAGCCCAAAACAACAACCTTCATCATCCAAGCCTCCTCCGAATACATACCAGAAAACAAGGGGGTTCCCTCATCCCCCGCTCCCCATCCCTCGTGCCCTGTGGGGGCACGAGGGCCGCCTAACCGTACTGCTCCACCTTGTCGTGGACGACGACCAGCGAGTTGAAGTCCTCGATCTGCGGGCGAGGGATAATGACGGGCTCCTTGACGTGCTCGTAGTTGACGTTCTCACGGCGGACCGCAAACCCACGCTCCAAACGGTCCGTAAACCCCTCGATGTTGACGATGGTGCTCGTCTGCACGATGCGCATGGCTCAAGCCTCCTTGCTTGAACGAAATAGCCCCCTTTTCGGGGTAAACCCACTTCGTAAAGAGATTTTACCTAGTTTTTATTGTACAATTAGAGTATACGCCTGTAAAGGCTGTAGAAAGTAAAGACCGTAAAAAGGAAGGGAGCACGAATACGCCATGAGGACAAGGCTGACGCGGCTGAGCGCTGCCATCGCTCTGGCCGCGGCCATGAGCTTTTTGTGCGTGGTCGATTCGGGTGCCGCGATCAACAGGAACAAACAGAAATACCTCAAGAAGAGCATCCCGCCGCTGGGATGGGAGTATCAGGCCGGCTACACGCTCTGGCGCCTCGAGAGAGGGCTGGCCGCCACCCCGCAGACGTGGCGGAAATACGTCAGGGAAAAGGAATGGAAGCAAAAGAGGGGGAAGGAAAGCATGGCGGACAAGCTGATCCTGAAATCCCTCGACTGGACTACGGAGGAGCTGGCCGCCCTCTTGGCCGAGCTCGAGGAGACGGCCTCATTCCACCCCGCAGGAACGGAGCCGGCGGGAACGGAGATGGAACCCTAGGGACGCACCGGCTGCCCACCGGCCGTCCGGGTCAGGAGCGCACGGCTCCAGACCCGGACGGCCGGTGAGGGATGCTCCAAAAGCGACTCCAGCCGCTCGCGGAACCGGTGCGCAGCCGTTGGGAAGCGTTGTTTCATGGTGCAGAGCAGCGGTACCAGCACATGCTCGTCATCCCGATTCAACAGGCGCAGCAGGACCTTGTCCGAGGGAGGGACGCACCCGGGCCAATACCGCAGCAGCAGGGCCGCACCACCGGCCTTTGTCTGCGCTAGATAACGGTCCATCAGGCCCGGGTCCGGCTCCACTCCCGTCCTCAGGCCGAGCAGGGCGGAGAGCAGAGGGTCCGGCATGTCCCCGGCGCGGCACGCCAATTCCTCCGCCAGGCGCCTTCGGCACTCGGGCCTCAGCGGAAGGTCCGCGACCAGCCGGGCCGTCCGGTCGTCGATCTCGTGGCGGCTCAGGAGCTCGCCGAGAGCCCGCAGGATCTCCGCCCGATTCGCCAACATCCCAAGGCGTCCCAGGGCGAGGTGGCGCACGGCAGCGACCGGGGAGGCCAGCCGAACCAGGAGCTCGCCGAGGAATCCGCGGTCCGCCTCCTCCTCCACCTGTGCCCAATGCTCGGAGAGGGCCCTTTCGTAACGCTCCAGGACGCGGACGACGCGCTCGCCTCGCATTCGGCTGCGGCGCTCCTCCTCCTGACGTTCGGCCTCCCGCACGGCCTCGGCCCTCGCCTGGGCACGCTCGGCACGCCTGCGGTACCAGGCGAAGGGGTCGGGCCAGGAACGCCGGGCCGGCTGCCGAACGGAGGTCCCGGTGGGACAGCGTTTCAGTTCCTCGGCGGACAGCCCCTTCAAAAACGTGTAGGCCCCGGTGATCTCCTGAAAGCGGAACGATCCCTGACGGCCCGCCACGTCCGGGTGACAGGTGCGCGCGAGCCTCCGGAACGCCGACCGCACGTCCGCGGCCGTCGCCCCGGGGGCGAGCCCCAACACCCTTAAGCTGTACGCGACCTCCGCCGAAAGATTTACGTTCACGTCAACCTCCGCTCGCCGAAACATCGATGAAATCAGGATACCGCACTTTCCAGCTCCCTCACCAGTCCCTCCAGCAAACCGGCCGTCCCGGCGTCGAAGGGCATGCCCTCGGCACGGCGCACCAGGGCATGCAGCCGATCCTGATGCTCCTCCGAGAGCGCGGTCTCCAGCGCGGCGAGGATCAGCTTCAGCTCCCGAAGGCGCTGCGCCGCCCCGGAAACCGCGCCCTCACGCGTCCCCTCATCCAGGGGTTTCGAGAGCAGCGGGATCTCCACGCGCTCGCTCCCCCCGCGGCGGAGCTCCGCCGCAAGGCGCCCGGATGCCGAGACCTCGCAGCGGAGCCGAAGCGTCTCGCCCTCCAGGACATCGAGCTCCAGGGAGGCCAGACGCAGCCCCTCGGCCCGCAGTTCGTTGGGCGACTGGCGCAGCTCCAGGACCGAGCGGCCGGAGCGGCTCGCCCTCAGCTCCACCGACGACCGCACGGGGAGGGTGACGTTCTCCGGCAGGACCCGCAGAGCCGCCCCCTCCCAGAGCGCCGTGAGCTCCCCGGACAGGATATCCAGCAGCAGGCGCTCCCGTCCCGAGCGGGTGTAGAGCGCCGCACCACGCACCACGGCGTCCTCGGCACAGAGGCTCAGGCGTTCCGGCCGGGCCACCTCCCGCTCCAGGACCTCGCGCAGCAGGGGTATCCGGCTGGAGCCGCCGACCAGAAGCAGGTGGTCGGGCCCGTGCCGTTCCCAGAGCCGGCGCACGATGTGGACGAGGCGGCGGATCGGGAAGCGCATCAGGCGCTCCAGCTCCTCGCGCCGGACCGTCAAGGAAGGCAGGGACCGTCCCTCCAGGGGGGGCGGCGTCCAGTCGAGGGCGAGACATTCGGAGAGGGCGACCTTCACCCGTTCCGCCTCCATCACCAGGGCACGCCAGCGCGGGTCCGAGGAGGGCAGAGGGGCCAGCAGCAGACGCTCCCGCAGCCAATCCGCGAGGGCCAGGTCGAAGTCGTACCCTCCGATCCCGTCGCTGCCGACGCTCTCCAGCACCTGCCATACCCCATCGGCGCTCTCGACGACGGAGAGGTCCACGGTCCCGGCCCCGAAGTCCAGGACCAGAAAACGGCCCTCCCGCCCAAAGGAGAGTGCGGCCGCGGTCGGCTCCGCAACAATTCGGGCCTCGTGCAGCCCGGCCGCGTCCGCGGCCCGGACCATGGCCTCCCTCTGGGCCAGGGAAAAACAGGCGGGGACCGCCAGGACGCAGGAGGAGACGAAGGTCCCCAGGTGCGCCTCCGCGTCCTCCCTGAGGGTAGAGAGCAACGGGACGAGCAAGTCGTGCGCCGCATGGCCTTTCCCATTCAGGATCACCCGAAAGGGGCTGCCCACCCGGCGCTTGACGTCCCACCAGACGTCCTCGGAGCCGCTCAGCGCCAGCCGCACCGCGTCCTCCCCCACGTGCCATTCCCC
>CAJPSE010000001.1 GCA_905373185.1 uncultured Fretibacterium sp. | reverse complement strand
CCGAACCGCATGGAGTGCTACGGCAAGAGGACGGCGACCTTCATCATCCTGGGCCGGAACTGCACGCGCAACTGCACCTTCTGTAACGTCAGCCGGGAGCTCCCCGATCCCGTGGACCCGCTGGAACCGGAGCACGTCGCCAGGGCCGTCCGCTCGCTGAAGCTACGCCATGCCGTCGTCACCTCCGTCACGCGGGACGACCTCCCCGACCAGGGCGCGGGGCAGTTCGCCGCCTGCCTCCGGGAGCTCCGGGCACAGTGCCCGGACACGACCGTCGAGCTGCTGATCCCGGACATGCAGGGGCGCGAGGACCTGCTGGACATCATCCTGGCGGAGCGCCCGGACGTCCTGAACCACAACGTGGAGACGGTGCCCTCCCTGTACTTCAAGGTCCGCCCGCAGGCGGACTTCGAGCGGTCCCTGGCCGTCCTCCGCTACGCGAAGGAGAAGGGATTCAAGACGAAATCGGGCATCATGGTCGGGCTCGGCGAGCGGGAGGACGAGGTGATCGACGTCATGAAGCGGCTCAGGGAGGGGGACTGCGACATGCTGACCGTGGGGCAGTACCTCCAGCCGACCTCGCGGCACATCGCGGTGTACGAGTACGTCACCCCCGAGACGTTCGAGTTCTATCGCGTCAAGGCGCTGGAGCTCGGCTTCGCGCGGGTGGCCTCCGGGCCGTTCGTCCGCAGCTCCTACAAGGCCGAGGCGCTGTAGCTTTGGAGTACCGCGTTTCGTTCAAATCAATCCGAGGAATGCCCGAAACAACGCCTGGATGCAATTTATGATTCAATTAACCCGTTAATTGCTCCTACAATCGATCGTGTTGCAATTCGATGCTCGTTCCTCTGCCTCTATACGGCCTTGCCAGTTCGACGTCCGCCGACGAGGCGGACTGCAGGGTGCCGGCGTGCAGCGGGAGCTTTCGGTTGCTCAGCACCATCAGCCTTCCCGCGTCGTAAAGCACGTTGACCTCCTGCGGCAGGGGGGCAATAAGCGGTTGCTCGCTCCCTATCAACAGAAAGACCCGTTCTTTTCCCTCCCAGAGGAGGTGCAGCGCTGTGTCGTTCTCCACCTTCTGCTCCGCGAATCCCGGCATCAGCGGGCCGTTGACCGACACGGAGTCCTTTAGCGTGTAGAAGAACAGGGAGGGCCGGTTCATGGCGTACTGGGCCAGTACATAGCGCCCTGCCCCTCTCAAAGCCAGCCCCACCTCCCGCATGGAGGTGCTCTCCGCCAGGAGGTCGAAGACCCCGGCCAGGGGAAGGAGTGCCAGCATCGCCGCGGCGGAGAGGTTGCGCATCATCTTGGCCGACTGTCGCGTCCTGGCGTAATACCAGCTCGCAGCGCCGAACAGGACCAGGAAGACGGCCCAGGGAACGATGGAGAGCAGCGCGGACGAGAGGACGGGAAAGGCCCCGAGGAGCAGGAGCAGCCCGACGGTGAGGGCGAGCAGCAGGTAAATCAGGTTGAGCGCCACGGCGCCCTGCAGCACGCGGACCCGGTCCTTGTCCAGCCACTCGTCGAGACAGTCCCCGGTCAGCGCCGCCAGGGGCGCGAGGCAGGAGACGAGGGTCAGGGCGTCGCCCATGAACACCCCGAAGAGGAGGAGCACCCCCGCCCCGGTGAGCAGAAGGAGCCTCGGGCCCTCCGGGTTCAGCAGGTCCTCCCCGCTCCTCGGCCACGAGGCCGCGACCGCGCGCAACAGGAACCCCGTCCAGGGAAGGCTCCCCACCGCCAGGACCGGCAGGGCGAAGGAGGCGGAGGGCAGGGCTGCGGGCGTACGGCAGAGCATCAGTGTCAGGGCCATCGGGTTCTCCAGGCGCAGCAGGAGCATGTAGCTCAGCACCAGCAACACCGTGACCGCGACGCCCGGCCCGTAAAGCAGGGATCGGGTCAGCACCTTGGGGTCGTCGGTCAGGGCCGAGTAAAGGTAAAGGCAGAGCCACGGCAGAAGGATGCCCTCCGGGCCGTGGACGATGAAGGCCAATGCCGCGGCGGCATGGGCCAGGACGGCGTAGTGTCGGTCGTCCCACGCCCTGACGAACCCCACCAGGGCGAACGAGACGAGACAGGCGTAAAGGGCGTGTGGGGCCGCCAGTTGGGAGGCGGTGAACCCCAACAGGGAGGTCCCACAGATCACGGCCGCCAGACGCGCCCCGCGAACCCGGCCCCGCCGGACTGCCAGGGCTGCCGCGGCTGCCATGCCGAGTCCGGCTAGCGCCGGCCAGAAGCGGACGGAAAACTCGTCCCACCCCAGGATGTCCAGGGACAGGGCCTCGAGTCGCCAGAAACCCGTGGACTTTCCAAGGTAGGGGGCTTTCCCGATTTCGGGCCGCAGGGAGGAGCCTTGGAAGGCTGCGTTCGCCCCGATGGAGGCGTGGACCCCCTCGAGGGGATCCAGAAGCCCATGATCGCCGATGCCTCGGAGGTAGAGGTAGCCAAGAATCAAGGCGATCAGCAACGCGGCCCGATGCCGGAAACAGAAGGATGTCAGGGACACGGTCTCACCCCATCGGGACGGAAACGCCGACTCCATCCACCCGCACCCTGGGGCAACTCAATGGACATCGCCCGAAAGGGTCTGGAGCAGGTTGCAGCCGACGAGCGTCAGCGCGCACGCCTCCAGAGCGAAGGGAAGCCGCCCCACGTAGACGCCGTTCAGCTTGACATAGTTCCCCGGCTCGAGCCCGGCCAGCGGCGTCGCCAGGGACGGGGCATAGAACACGGCCAGGAGGTTGTCCTTGGGGATGAGCGATGGGGACGAGGGGCCGAACTTGAGAACGTAGCCATAGTCGTTCAGACGCTCCAGGGTGTTCACGTAGCCGCTGACGACGATGCGCCTGTCCTTCCAGTGCAGGTCGAAGGAGGCCTCCCCCTGAGCGATCTCCCGGGCCAGGACGCTCGCCTCCTGAACCCCCTCCTTCCGGTCCGCTATGCGCTGCTCCACGTTGCGGTAGAGGGGAAGGAACGGCTCGAACCCCTTGTCAATCAGGGGTTTGAGCAGCGCAAGGGCGTCGTCCAGGCGGCGCTCCCCCCCATGGGCGTTGGCATAGAAAAAGGCCAGGACATAGTCCACATAAGGGTCCTTGCCCTTGGCCTCCTCCAGCCTGGCGCGCCACTCCATGGGCGACCGCGTCTCCCCGCCCACCCCGGAGAGGGAGAAGTTCGCCAACTGAGCCATGGCCCGGTAGTCCCCCCTGGCCTCGGCCCTGCGGTACCACTCCCCGGCCAGGCCCTCGTCCTGGGAGACCCCCTCGCCATAGTCGTACATGACGGCGATCGCCGTCATGCAGCGCGGGTCGTCCGAGGCGAGCATCCACTGATGCAGGGCCTCCGTGTAGTCCCCGGCCCGACGGGCCTCGAGCCCCTCCTCGTAGCTCCCGTCCGCCCCGAGGGCGAGGAACGGCAACAGCAGCAGGGCTGCGAATATCCTTTTCATACCGACGCCTCCCTCATTCGCGCATCATTCACGAGCCTCATTCACAGGCCTCACTTACAAGCCTCATTTGAATAGAGGAAGGAGCGCCTTGAACCCCGGCGCCCTCGAGTTCCCCAGCATCCGGTAGACGACCGTCTCCGTCGGCACGACGAAGGCGCCGCACGCCCGCGCCGCGTCCACGGCCAGGGCGTGATTCGCCGCGTCACGGCTTCCGCAGGCGTCGGCGACGAGGACGACGCTCCGTCCCCTTTCTATCAGGTCCATCACGGTGGACAGGATGCAGATGTGGGTCTCTATCCCGAACAGGACCGTCACGGGCCGATCCAGCGCGTCCAGCGCCTCGTCGAAGCCGGCGTGCCCGCAGCAGGAGAAACTCGTCTTCTCGATGCAAGGCGTCCCCGGCGGGAGGAGCGAGGACAGCTGAAGCAGGGTGGGGCCAATGCCCTTGGGGTACTGCTCGGTGACAAGCAGCGGCAGGTCCAGCACCCTCACGGCCGTCAGCAGGCGCACCGCGTTCCGCAGCACGGCGTCCTTACCGGAGACGAGCGGCATCAAACGCTCCTGGATATCGACCATCAGCAAGGCCGAGTTCTTCGTGTCAAACGGTACAAGCATCGGGATGCGGCCCCCTTCTTTCGTCGTGATCTTCCGTCGTGAAGGATCTTTTCTTCCAGCGCTCGAGGATCCGTTCGGGGTTCCGTTCCCCCGCGTCCTCGGGATCCTTCAACTTTCCGGCGTTTTCATTATACAATAAGGGGAATTCCGGCTCCCAAGGCCGGACGGGGACCGCCGGGCCCCGCTCGGGGAGTGTTGAAAGGTGAAACGTGAAAACCTGCACAGCTGCAAGCGCATCGTTATCAAGGTGGGGACCAGCTCCATCACCCACCCCACGGGAAAGATCAACCTGGAGAGGATGGAGCGGCTGGTCCGGGAGCTCTCCGACCTGCACAACTCGGGACGCGAGCTGATCCTCGTCAGCTCGGGGGCCGTTGGCGCGGGGGCCGGAAAGCTGGGGCGGACCCCGTCCAGCCTTCCGGAGAAGCAGGCTCTGGCCGCCGTGGGGCAGGGCCTGCTGATGCAGATGTACGAGAAGTTCTTCTCGGAGTACTCCAAGAGCGCGGCCCAGATCCTCCTGACCCGCGACTGCTTCGCGGACCCGAGCCGGTACCTGAACTTCCGCAACACGGTCTTCGCGCTGCTGGACTACGGCGTCGTCCCCATCGTCAACGAGAACGACACCGTCGCGGTGGATGAGCTGAAGTTCGGGGACAACGACCGGCTCTCGGCGATGGTCGCCTGCAACGCCGAAGCCGACTTGCTGGTCATTCTGTCGGACATCGACGGCCTCTACGACGCTGACCCACGCAGGAACCCCGACGCACGCCTGATCCCCGAGGTCGCAACCATCACGGAGGCGATGGAGGCCAACTCGACAACGAAGGGCAGCTCGATATCCAGCGGAGGGATGGCCACCAAGCTGGCCGCGGCGAGGATAGCGATGTCCAACGGGATCCCGATGGTGATCGCCTCCAGCGACGAACGCAGCGCGGTCCGACGCATCGCCGGGGGCGAGCCGCTCGGGACCTTCTTCGTCCCCAGTCGGGAGGGGTACGCCGCACGCAGGCAGTGGCTGGCCGTCGGCAGCACCCCCAGGGGCGTCCTGCGGGTGGACCCGGGGGCCGAATGTGCTCTGCTCCACCAGGGCAAGAGCCTCCTGCCCTCGGGCATACGGAGCGTCGAGGGGGATTTCCATCCGGGGGACGTGGTGTCGGTCCGCAGCGAATCGGACCTGGAGATCGCCAGGGGAATCAGCAACTACGCCGCCGGGGACGTACGCAGGATCCTGGGCCGGCACTCGGGCGATATCGCCGCGGTCCTGGGCGTCTGCGATTACGAGGAAGTGGTGCACCGCAACAACCTGGCCCTGGTATAGGGATCGTGCGTGAAAGCCGTCGGCGGAGGTTGAGTTGATGGAGGTCAAAATGAGCATACAGCAGGAACTGGTAGGTATGGGAGAGAGGGCGCGGGCCGCGGCCCGGGTCCTTTCCACGGCGAGGACGGAGGACAAGAACGGGGCGCTCCGCACCATGGCGGCGGCGATTCGGGAGGACTCCGCCGCGATCCTCGGTGAGAACGCGAAGGACCTCGAGGACGGGAACGCGGCCGGGCTCTCCGCGGCCACCCTGGACCGTCTCGCACTCGACGAGGCCCGCATCGAGGGCATGGCCTCCGGCCTGGAGGAAATAGCTGCGCTCCGGGACCCCATCGGCGAGGTGACGGGAATGTGGACCGTGGAGCAGGGACTCAGGATCGGCCGGGTCCGAGTCCCTCTGGGCGTGGTGGGCATCATCTACGAGGCCCGTCCCAACGTGACCGCCGATGCGGCGGGGCTCTGCCTCAAGTCGGGCAACGCCGTCATCCTGAGGGGCGGCCGGGAGGCCCTGCGCTCCAACGCCGCCATCGCCCGGAGCCTTCGGTCCGCCGCTGCGGACGCGAAAATGCCGGAGGGAACCATCCAGCTCGTCTCCGACCCCGGACACGAGGCCTCCATCGCCCTGATGCAGCTCCAGGTCCTGGATGTTCTGATCCCCCGCGGGGGCAAAGGCCTGAAGAGAGCGGTGACGGAGAACGCCCGGGTCCCCTACATCATGACGGGGGACGGCAACTGCCACACGTTCGTCGACGCCTCGGCCGACCCCGACATGGCCCTGTCCATCGCGATCAACGCCAAGACGCAGCGCAGCGCGGTCTGCAACGCCATGGAGACCCTGTTGATCCACCGGGACATCGCGGAAAAATTCGTCCCGGCAGCCATGGAGGCCCTGGCGGCGCGCGGGGTGGAGCTTCGCGGGGACGAGGCCGTGCGGGCCCTCTATCCTCAGGCGAAGCCCGCCGCGGAGGAGGACTGGGCGACCGAGTACCACGACAGGATCCTGGCCGTCCGCATCGTGGACGGCATCGAGGAGGCGATGGACCACATCCACCGCTACGGGACGAAGCACAGCGAGGCCATTGTGACGGAGAGCTACGCGAACGCCCAGCGCTTCCTGTCGGGCGTCGACGCGGCGGCCGTCTACGTCAACGCCTCGACGCGCTTCACCGACGGTGGCGTGTTCGGCTTCGGCGCCGAGATGGGCATCAGCACGCAGAAGCTGCACGCGCGCGGGCCCATGGGCGTCGAACAGCTCACGTCCACCAAGTTCGTCATCTACGGCTCCGGACAGATTCGGGGGACCAACCCCGACCTGACGGCCGTATAATTTAGTGGGCTTCGTATTCTAAAATGTCGCATCCGGAAATGGGCGATGTCCGCATGGAGAACTCCGGCACTTTAGGTTCGGCGAAAGGCCGGCCGGCAGATCCCACCGCCAGGGAGGTGAGGGGCCGCGGGCACCTCAGGCTGTACCTGCTCGTCGAGGGGCTTGCCATCGGCGTCCTCGTCGGCCTGGTCATCACGGCCTACCGGCTGGGCATATCCACGACGGGAAAGCTGCTCCGAGGGCTCCTCTCCAGGGCGGGACAAAGCGCCGGCAGCTTGGCCGCCTACATCGGACTGATGGCCGTCCTCGGGGTCCTGGCGGGGCTCTGCTACAAGCTCGCCCCGCTCATATCGGGAAGCGGCATTCCCCAGGTCTCGGCCCAGCTGGCCGGACGGCTCGGGGTCCGATGGCAGAACGTCCTGCCCTTCAAGTTCCTGGGCGGGCTCCTGACCCTGGGGGGCGGCCTGACCCTGGGGCGGGAGGGCCCCTCGGTGCAGATCGGTGCGACCGTGGGACAGGGCTTCGCGGAGCTGGGCCACAGGCCCTTCACCGAGCGCAAGTTCCTGGTGTCGAGCGGCGCCGCGGCCGGGCTGGCCGCAGCCTTCAACGCGCCCATCGCCGGGGTCGTCTTCGCCCTGGAGGAGCTGCACCGCAACTTCTCGCCCGTCGTCCTGATCAGCGCGACGGCCGCGGCCTTCGCGGCCGTGTTCACCGCGGACACCGTGCTGGGGATACGTCCCGTGCTGCTCGTCGCGAGGCGCGACATCCTGCCGCTCGGATACTACGGGCTGCTCGTCGCCCTGGGGATCGTCACAGGACTGAGCGGGGTCCTCTTCAACCGGTGCATCCTCTGGGGAAAAAGCCTCTACGCACGGCTCCGGCTCCATTGGGCCTGGTGCGGGCTCCTTCCCTTCGTCCTCACCGCCGCAGCCTGCCTCCTCTGCAGCGAGCTGTTCGGGAGCGGCGAGCCGATGATCTTCTACGCCATGGGGAACAACCCGTCCCCGGGCGTCCTGATCGGGCTCTACGCCGCCAAGCTGGCGTTGCTGACGCTCTGTTTCGGCAGCGGCCTGCCGGGCGGCATCTTCTTTCCCCTGCTGGTGCTGGGCTCCCTGGTGGGGAACGTCTTCGGCCAGGCGGCCGTCTCCGCCGGCCTGATGGAGCCGCAGTACGTCACGTCCCTGGCCCTTATGGCCATGACGGGGCACTTCTCCGCCATCGTGCGCTCGCCGCTGACGGGCATCCTCCTGATCAGCGAGATGACCGGCTCCTTCGCCTTCATGCTGCCCCTGGGGCTGGTGGCCATGACCGCCTATGTCGTCGCGGAGGGATTCCGCTCCGAGCCCATCTACGAGAGCCTCCAGAAGGGGCTCCTCGCGTCCTCGTCCGCCACCCCCGTTCCCGGCCACGAGAGGGCCCGTTCCGCGTCCCCCCGGGACCGCATGCTGGTGGAGTTCGGGATCGAGAACCTGAGCCCGGCGGACGGAAGGACGATCGCGGAGATCCTGTGGCCGGAGGATTCCCTGGTCGTCGCGGTCAAACGCGGCTCCGGCGAGATCGTGCCGTCGGGACAGGTGAGGCTCATGGCCGGGGACTACCTGGTCGTCCTGATCCCGCGGATCGCGATGAGGGAGGCGCAGGAGCTGCTCGGGAACCTGACGAAGGGGACCCCCGACGGCGGAAACGCCGCAAGACCGTGACGAAAGCGACAAGGGAAAAGAGACGAGGAGGCATGATACCATGAGCTACCGCAGCTTCAACGAGCTCGCGGAGAGGGCGAAGAGCTTGCCGGACAAACGCCGGTGCGTCGTGGCCGGCGCGGAGGACGATCACGTCCTGGAGGCGGTCTTCAGGGCCCGGCGGGAGGGCATCATCGGGGACCCCGTCCTCACGGGCCGCGGGGAGCTCATCGCGGACCGGATTCGCGCCCTCGGGGAGAACCCGGAAAGTTGCGTCATCGCGGACGTGCCCGAAGGCGCCGAAAAAAATCCCGCACAGAGGGCCGTCGAGCTGATCGCCGAGGGGGCCGGGGACTTTCTGGTCAAGGGCAGGATGGACACGAAGGACCTGCTGAAGCCCGTCGTCGACCGCGCCAACGACCTGCACAGCGAGGACTCCCCGTCCGGCGGGCTGATGTCGCACCTCGCGTTCTTCCGGATCCCCGGCGTCGACCGTCTCGTGGTGGTGACCGATGGGGGGATGGTCGTCTACCCCGACCTGAACCAAAAGAAGGGCCTGATCCTCAACGCCGTGGGGACCCTGCGGGCGATGGGCTGGGAGCGGCCCAGGGTGGCCGTGCTCTGTGCGGTGGAGAAGGTGAACCCCAGGATGAAGGAGACCGTGGAGGCCGCCGAACTGGCGAAGATGAACCGTAACGGGGAGATCCCCGGCTGCGTCGTCGAGGGCCCCATCTCCTACGACGTGGCGATGGACCCGGGGATCGCTGCGATCAAGGGCTACGAGAGCGAGAACTGCGGCCGGTTCGACGTCCTGGTGACGCCCGACATGACGGCCGGAAACCTCCTGGGCAAGAGCCTGCTCGTCTCGGCCCACGCCGAGCTGGCCGGTATCGTCGTCGGGGCGAGGATCCCCATCGTCGTCACCTCCCGCGGCTCGAGCGCGGGGGAGAAGTTCCACTCCATCGCGCTCTGCGCCGTGGCCTCGGCGGGACAGACGCCTCGAGGCGGCGCGTAGCGGGTTCGGGGACGGCCATCCTGTCCCGGTCGGCCCTCGGAATCGGCCTCCGGAATCGGATTTCAGCATCGGCTTTCAGAAAGGGATAGATTCGTCATGGACAAACACGAGGACAAGATTTCCGACGCGCGCGTCGCGTTCCACGACCTGCTCCGATACCGTTTCCTGTCGGCGCCCCGCTTCTCGCCCGACGGCTCGAGGATAGCCTTCGCCGTGCACCGGGCCGACCTGGAGGGCAACCGCTACCTCTCGGACCTCTGGCTGTACAGCCTGGACACAGAGACGTGCACCCCCCTGACCGCGTCCGGGGCGGAGCGGGCCTTCTGCTGGGACCCCTCGGGAACCGCCCTGATCTTCGTCAGCGGCCGGACGCCCCAGCCCGCCGAGGGCGCTCCATCGAAACCTGACGCGAACCCCGACGCCAGGACCGCCCGCATCTACAGCATCCCCGTAACGGGAGGGGAGGCGCGCCTCCTGGCCGAGGTCCCCCGCGAGGTGACTGAGCTCTGGGCACTCGACGAGGGCCGCCTTCTGCTCCGGACCGTCGACCCCCGCGAGCCGGAACGCTTCGAGGACGCGGACTATCGGGTTCTCGAGCAGATCCCGTTCTGTACGAACGGCAAGGGCTTCACCGCGCAGTCCCGCCGCACGCTCTCCCTCCTCACCCCCGCCTCGGGGGAGCTCAGGGACCTGTCGCCCCGCGACATGGAGGTCCGCCGGGTGCGTCTCTCGGCCGACCGCCGGCGGGCGCTGGTCACGGGGGTCGTCTATAGGGACGTGATGCCGGAGACGAGCGGCGTGTGGGAGTTCGACCTGGAGTCCGGCGAGATGGCCGAGCGCGTGCCCCAGGCCCACTTCGCCTGGTCCTGCGCGGATGCGTTCGCGGACGGCCTGCTGTTGACGGGCACGGACATGAAGCGCCACGGGCACAACGAGAACGTGCGCTTCTACCTGGCGAGGGACGGCGCCCCGGAATGCCTGACGCCCGAGCTCGACCGGGGCCTGAGGAACTCCGTGATCTGCGACTGCCGGTACGGCCTGACCGACCAGGCCCAGGCCTTTCAAGTGGATGGGGACCGGGCGTGGTTCGTCTCGACGGACGGATACCGTTCGCACCTGCACACGGTCGACGCGCACGGAGGCGTCGTGCAGGTCTCCCGTGAGCTGCGCAGCATCGAGGACTACGATGTCCGGGACGGCCGCGCCGCCGTGGTCGGGCTCGAGGGGCTGGGCCTTCAGGAGCTGTACCTGGTGGAGGCCGGAAGGGAGCGCCGCCTCACGGACCTCAACACCGCGGCCCTGGAGGGGAAGGACCTGAGCGTCCCCGAGTACGTCCGCCTGGAGAACGGCACCCCCGAGGGGCTGGACTGCTGGTACATGCGCCCCGTCGGCTTCGAGGTCGGCAAGAAGTACCCGACCCTGCTGCACATCCACGGCGGGCCCAAGATGACGTTCGGGGACGTCTTCGTGCACGAGATGCAGTGCTGGGCCGCGGAGGGGTTCGCCGTGCTGTTCTGCAACCCGCGGGGCAGCGACGGAAAGGGGGACGCCTTCGCCGACATCCGGGGCCGTTACGGCACCGTCGACTACGAGGACCTGATGGCCTTCGTGGACTGGGCCTCCGACACGCTCCCCTTCGTGGACCGCGACCGCCTGGGCGTGACCGGCGGCTCCTATGGCGGGTTCATGACCAACTGGATCGTCGGCCGAACCGACCGCTTCCGCGCGGCCGTCACGCAGCGCAGCATCTGCAACTGGGTCTCGATGGCCGGGATCACCGACATCGGCTATTTCTTCGTCCCGGACCAGCAGGCGGCCGACATCTGGAGCGGCGTGGACGAGCTCTGGAACCAATCGCCCCTCAAGTACGCCGACCAGGCGCGCACCCCGACCCTGCTCATCCACTCGGACGAGGATTATCGCTGCGAGCTCTCCCAGGGGCTCCAGTTCTTCACGGCGCTCCGGCGCAACGGGGTGGAGGCGCGGCTGTGCGTCTTCAAGGGCGAGAACCACGAGCTGAGCCGGTCCGGGCGTCCCAGGCCGCGCCTGGCCCGGATGCGGGAGATCGTCCGCTGGTTCGTGGAGAAGGTCTGAGGAAAGGATTGATGGAAGGGCCGACGCGGCGCGGGCCGGGCCGAAACCGTGCCGCAAAGGGAGCCCTCCCCGGCCGAATGCCGGGGAGGGCTCCCTTTCCCTTATCGTCCGGCTGAGGACTGGCCGGGCTAGTCCAGCTCCACGGACCCGGAGATGAAGCACTCCCACCCCCTGGCCCCGCAAAAGCGTTCGATCTCCCTCGCCAAATCCGCGTCCCGCGTATACTCGAGCAGGCGGATCTTCGCCCCGGCCCCCTCCATTTTCTCCAGGTAGGACAGAAAATACTGTCGGTCCTCCTCCCGACTCCTGCCGAATGCGCCCGTTTCAAAATTTAACTTGTCAAAATTTATCCTGGTGAACACGGTCTCCTGGTTCACCCCGGAGAACAGGCCTGCGATGCTCCCGTACTCCTCCAGTGCGGCCGTCGCATACTCGTCCCCGCCGTTGATGAGGACCTCCAGCCCATACCCCGAGAGCCGGCGCAGCACCTCCGACAACCCGTCGAAGATCCTGCGGCTCCTCCTGTAGTGATAGACGTCGCAGTTATCGACGAAGAACCCGTCGATTCCCTTCCGCACGTACTCCGCGGCCAGCTCGGAGACGACGAAATCCCGCCACGGCGCGGCGGATACGTCGACCCACCATTCCCCGTCCCAATTCTCGTACCTTCCCAGGACAAATCTCTTGAACCTACCGTAATACGGGCGGAACGCCTCCAGGGAGCCCACGTTCAGATAGCCGTACACCGTGTGGCCCGACACCTTCAAAAATGCGATTTCCCGCTCCTCGAAATGGGCCGGATCGACGACCAGCACCCTGGTCCGCAGGACGCGCTCATCCCTCAGCGCCTCACCGCCCCTCATCCCGATAAAGACGCCGTACGAAGCGTCGAAAGCTCGCTCCGGGCGCGCCTCCCCGGCAAGGCAGCACCCGCAGAGGACAAGCACGGCCACCAGGGCGCACGGCGACGCCCATCCCGCGATTTTCTCCGCCCATCCCGTCGGGTATCCCATCGGTCAAAACCGGACCCGAGCGGCGGAGAACCTCATCTTGACGTCCTGGGGCCTGCCGAAGTAGACCCAGGACGTGACCAGGATGTCCACCCCCGCCGCAGCGTAGTCCGCCGCATTGTCCGCGTTGATGCCCCCGGCGGCGGAGATGCGGACCTCGGGCCGGATTCGGCGCACCCGCTCGACGCACTCCCGCAGCGCGTCGGGCGAAAAACGCTCGCACTGAATAACCTGGACACCGGCCTCCGCGAACCGGACGGCCTCCTCCACGGAACCGGCCTCCGCCATGATCCTCTTCTCCGGGAAGCGCTCGGCCATCCTCGGGATCGCGGACAGGAACTCCGCCTCGTCCATGAAGGCCCGATGCTGGTCGAAGACGAGAATGGACTCCGACAGGCCCAGCCGGTGCACGGTCGCCCCACCAGCCAGAGCAGCCTTCACGGAGAGGTGCTTCGTACCCGGGAAGTGCTTGCGGGTCACCGCAATCTCCACGGACGGGGACGCGGCCCTCGCGTTCCGAACGACTCCGGCGGTCCGCGTGGCGATGCCGGAGGCGTACTCCATGACGTTTTGCGCCGCCTTGTAGACGGCGTGCAGCCGCCCGGCCGTCCCCTCAGCACGGAGACAGACGGTTCCGGCGGGCAAGCGGCTGCCGCTGGGCCGTACCTCCTCCGCCAGAGCCCCGACGGCCCGGAATATCCGGGCGGCCTCCTCCACCCCGGCGATCACGCAGTCCCCCTTCGGGAAGCACTCCACGCAGCCGGGACGGTCCTCTATGCCGAGGGCGTCCACGGTCAGGTCCATCAGGTGGAGGTCCTCCTCGATCCAGGCCTCTATGCGGCTTTCGGGTACGAAAAACATCGGCGCATCTCCTTCCCTCGGGCGGCCCCGTCTGCGTTCAAAAACCTCCGTCCCCCCGCGAGCGGCACCCCTCCAGCAGGGCGTACAGCAGCGTGCCGACGACGGCCAGAACGGCACAAAGCCTCATGGCCCCGTCGAAATCGCCCCGCGACACGCTGTTGAAGATCTCCAGGGAGAGGGTGTTGGTCCTGCCCGAGATGTTCCCTCCCAGCATCATCGTGATACCCACCTCCCCCGAGGCCCTGGCGACCCCCAGCAAAAGGCAGGAGAAGAGCACCCTCGAGACCTGCGGGACCGTCACAAAAAGGAACGTCCTCATCGTCCCGCACCCCAGGGTACGGGCGGCCTCCTCCAGCCGGCGCAGTTCGGGGCGCTCCATCGCCGCCTGTAGGGGCCGGACCACCAGCGGCAGCCCCGCGACGAACGCGGAGAGGATCACCCCCGTCTCGGAGAAGACGATGCGCAGCCCCAGCCAACGCTCCAAGGGCCCCCCAATGGGGCCGTTCCTGCCCAACAGCAGCAGGAGGAGGAAGCCCATCGCCACGGGAGGGAAGATCAGCGGCAGCGTCACCAGGAACGACAGCGCGCGGGCCAGAAGGCCGCGCCTTCGGCTGCAGAACCGGGCGCAGGGCAGGCCCACGCAGAGGTAGAGCAGGACGCAGGCCACGCACACCCGCAGCGTGAGGAGGATGGGGAAGCTCAGGACAACATCGTCCGGCACGGAGCTCCCCTCCCCTCCGGGAAACAGGGGCCGGTCGCTCCGCCAGGCCCCGCCCCTCCGGAGAGGGCGCAGAAAAGAGCACGGAGCTGGATCACCAGATGCCGTGACGTTTCAGGATCTCCCTGCCCTTCTCGCCCTTCAGGAACTCCAGGAAGCTCAGGACCCCGGCGTCCGCCTCCCGCCCCTGGACCACCGCGGCGACCATCCTCAGGGGTGGGTATCCCTCGGCGATCTCCAGCCATCCGCCCAGCTTCTGCCCGCCGTTAAGCACCATGACGCGGTTGACGAACCCCGCGTCCATCTCGCCGGAGACGAGGTAGGAGAAGACCTGGGGGACGGTGGAGACGACCGCGAGCCTGTCCCCGAGCTTTTTACCGATGCCGGAGCTCTCCAGGAACGCGGACGCGGCCCGGCCGTAGATGGCCGCCTTGGGATCGGGCATGGCGACCCGGGCGAACTCCCGCTTTTCCAGATCTTTAGGGGACTCGAGGCTCAGGCCCTTCCGCCACGCCAGGACCAGCACCGTCTCGCCCAGCGGCTCGATGCGGCCGAACTCCAACCCCTGCGAGGCCGCTTCCAGGGCCCCCCTGTCCGAGATCACCACGTCGGCCCCGCTGCCCTGCTTGATCTGGACCAGGACCTGGCCGATGGGACCGCCATACATCTCCTCGAGGGACCCGCCCGACTCGCGATAGGCCCTGCCAAGATCCTCGACCATCTGCTTGTAGCCCGCCCCTGTGGTTACCGCTACGCCGCAGAATGCGGCGGTGGCAAGCACAAAGACGCACAGCAGTGCCAACGGAAAAACACGCGTCACTATTCTCCTGCCCATCTCTTCATCATCCTTTCCTTATCCTTTCCCTACGGGACCCTGCGGCATCCGCAGGGCTTCACATCCGGGGCCGTGGAGATCGGGCTGCAGGGAACGCAGCCGGGTCTCCTTCTCCCTCTCCACGATGAGGACCCGGTCGGCAAGACGCCGGATCTCCTCCTCGGCGTGGGAGACGTAGAGCACGGGGACGCCGAGGGCCTGCGGGATCGTCGCGATATACCCCATCAGCTCGTCCCTGAGCCGAGCGTCCAGGGAGGCCAGGGGCTCGTCCATCAGCAGAAACGACGTGCAGGCCAGCAACGCCCTGCCGATGGCCACGCGCTGGCTCTCGCCCCCCGAGAGCGATCCAACGCCGCGCCCCAGCATGGGCCCCAGGTCCATCAGCGCGACCACGCGCTCGAAAAAGGACCGGCTGTACGGCCGGCCGCAGAAACGCGGGGCGAAGAGCAGGTTGTTCCGCACCGAGAGGTGAGGGAAGAGACGATGCTCCTGGAACACGTACCCCACGCCGCGCCCCCGCGCCGGCAAAAAGACCCTCTCCGCCGCATCGAAGAACACCGTGCCGTTGTGGACGATGCGCCCCTCGTCGGGGACGACGAGCCCCGCGACCATATTGAGCAGGGTCGTCTTGCCGGCCCCGGACGGGCCGTAGAGGGCGGTGATCCCGACCCCATCCAGGACGAAATCCGCACCCGTCGAAAAATCGCCCAGGCGTTTTCTGACCCGAACCTCCAGCACTCCTCCCAACCTCCGCACGGGACGACGCGAACCGAAACGACGCCCCGGCCTGTCGGACATCGAGTTATTTCATGGAACAACTCGACAGGCCGGAATCAGAATAAGGCATAATGAAAAAAGTGTCAAACAGCAGGGCAAACCCCGCAGCCCGCAGCCCCATGAGGGCGGAACACTCCGCGGCGTCTCAACTCACCCTCTACCGTGACCGTGGGGCCGGTCCGGGGAAGAGGTCCAGCAGCTTCTCCCTCAATATCTCCATACCGCGGCCCGCGCCGGCGCGGATCACGGTGAAATGGGAGCTGCCCGGAAGCGCGACCTCGTTGGGGTCGATCAGGAACGCGGGCGTTCCGGAGCGCAGGTCGTGGATCAGGCCGGCGGCCGGGTACACGTTCAAGGACGTGCCTACCACGGCGAAGATGTCCGCCCCCGCCACCCATCGGGACGCCTCCGCGATCATCGGGACCGCCTCCCCGAACCAGACGATATGGGGACGCAGCGGGGAACCATCCGTGTCCGTCTCCCCGAACTCCAGCCGACCGTAGCCGATGTCGCGGACCCGGGTCTCGTCCCGGACGCTGCGCACCTTGGTCAGCTCCCCGTGCAGGTGCAGCACCTTCGTGCTCCCGGCGCGCTCGTGCAGGTTGTCCACGTTCTGGGTGACGATCCCCACGTCGAAGAACCCCTCGAGCTCCGCCAGGATGCGGTGCCCAAGGTTTGGCTCCGCATGGGCCAGCTGTTCCCGGCGCTGGTTGTAGAACTCGGTAACCAGCTTGGGGTTGCGGTGCCACCCCTCGATGCTGGCGACCTCCATGACGTCGTACTCCTCCCAAAGCCCCCCGGCGTCGCGGAAGGTCTTGAGCCCACTCTCGGCGCTCATCCCCGCCCCGGTCAGCACGACCAGGCGCTTTCCTCGTTCGTTCCCGTTCATCCTCGCCGTCCCTCCTTCTCGATAATCCGTACCATGAAAACCCCGCTCCCCCGTCCACATCCCATACGCTGTACCCATACGTTATACCCATACGCTATAATTAGGGAAGCGCAAATAAAAAACACACATCTTGTCCAAGATGAATATGCAAAATATCGATATGATATACAGAAATCTCCGGCGCTTCCCTAAAATTTAACATGGGGGCAAGCCCCCTGGTGAAGAAACTAAGCGACCTGCACAGCTCACTACGTTCGCTGGCAGTCTGCTTAAAGCCCCCACGCCGCTATACAATAGCGGCGGCCCCGGCAGGCTTCCTCCTCGAAACAGGCAAGCTGGGGTTCCACGGGGAGGCTTCACGGATTAAAACGGTTTCTCCTTGAAATTATCGCACACCAGGAACACAGGGGGAAGGAACGTACCCGGACGAGGGCTTTTCCGAACGTGACTGCCGGAGCCGGGACGGAATCGGAGCGAAAGGAACGGATGGTATTGAGCAAAGATTACGGTCAACTGCAGCGCCAGGGAAGGCAGCTGAAATCACGGATTGCGGAAAGCATGGTCTTCCTGCGGCGCTTCGTCGGTGCTCCCCGCCAGGTGGGGAGCGTCATCCCCAGCTCGCCCTATCTCACCCGCGCGGTCCTGGACAAGATCGACTGGAGCCAGGTCCGAAACGTCGCCGAGCTCGGGGCGGGGACGGGGGTCTTTACCCGGAGCATCGTCCGTCGGGCGCGGCCCGACGCCCGGCTTCTTGTGTTCGAGATCGACCCCGACCTCCAGCGGATGATCGGCGCCTCGCACCCCGGCCTGAAGCTCTATGGGGACGCCCAGGAACTGCCCGCCATCCTGGAGGACCTGGGCATCGACAAGCTGGACGGCATCGTCTCGAGCCTGCCCTTCACCGTCCTTCCCCCGGCGATGACCGCCCGCATCCTGGACGCCGTCCAGGATACCCTGGTCCCCGGCGGAAAGTTCGTGGCCTACCAGTACTCCAAGATCATGAAGCGCCACTTCGAATCGCGCTTCTCGGAGATCCGGACCTCCTTCGTCCCCATCAACATCCCTCCGGCGTTCGTCTACGAGTGCCGGGGGGATATCCGAAAAAAATGAGAGGGGGTTCCTCAAACCCCCTCTCGTCCTTTCATCGTTCTGCGGCGCCCGTCATTTCTCGATGACGATGCGGCCGTCCGTCTTCATGTCCACCCTTCCGTCGGGGAAGGAACGCAGGTAGTCCACCAGGGCGTCCAGATCCCGGACCTCCGTCGATTCCCTCCGGGCCTCCTTGAACACGAAGTAACGGTCACCCCCATCGGCCGTCCAGCTGTTGACCGCCACGGTGTATTTTGCCTTATCGTCGACCTTCCGCCACTCCCCATCCTTCAGCACGGAGATTTGTTTCAGGCGGTTACCCCAGGATAAAAGCCTGCCCTCCGCGTCAAAGGATGCCGCTTTCTCCTTGAGGTCGTAGACGACCTTCAGCCCGGAGATCTGGAGGAACCCTCCGTCCGGGACGCGAAACGCGGGGTCGAAATGCTCGCCCTCGACGATGAGGGCGGAGGCGGAGAGCTCCACTATCTGCCGAAGCTGCACCCCCGTCACCGTTACGACGTCGATGGTGTTGCCGAACGGCAGGATCTCCATCAAGTTCTTCTCCGAGACCTCTCCGGCCGGGAAGATTCGGTCCCCCCTCAGGGACCCGCCGTTGACGAACCCCACGTCCGTCTTGAACCGCCACCGAAGCCCATCCGCCACGAAGTCCCCCAAAGGCATCTCCCGAACACGAAGCGCCTTCTTGTGAGCGTCGACGGGACTCTCGAAGAAGCCCACCGCCCGCTCCAGGCTGTTATTGAGCTTGCTCTCGTACTCCGCAGCGATCCTCATGACCTCCGGGTTCGGGGGTACCTTCGGGGAAATGTTCAAAAGGCGCCAGGACGTCTCCTCCCACAACAGCCTGCCCTTTTCGGTCGTCAGGACGAGCTTGCCCAAAAACTTTCCCCTGGATCCGCCCCAGGCCAGGGCGGTCGTCCAATTGTCGGGGCCCTGGACAAGCTGCAGCTGCACCTCCTCCTTCTCGGAGATCCCGCGGCCGACAATCGCGTGGATCCCCGAGACCGACTCCGCCAGGCGCTTGTTCTCACCCTCGCTGAGGTTGCTGAGCATCACGATGACGTCCGCGCCCTGGGACCGCAGGTCGGCGACCATCTCCCGGGCTATGCCCTCCGTGTCGGTCAGGACGACCAGCTCGTCCGTCTTCCTCGTCACGGAGAAGAGCCAGGTCGAGAGCATCGCGAAGAAGCCGACCTTCAGGTCCCCCGCCGGGACGATGACGTTCCGCACGAACCTGCGCGCCACCTTGGGGTCGGATATCGACACGTTCGAGAGGACCATGGGGAAGGACGCATGATCCAGGGCCTGTTTCAGATGATCCCACCCGTAGTCGAACTCGCGTTTGCCGATCATCCCCACCTGGACCCCGGCGGCCGAGAGGGCCGAGAACTCCGGAACTCCGCCGAAATAACGCCACATCGGCCCCTCGACGGCCTCCCCAGTCTGGACGAAGATAGCGTTCGGATCGTCCTGGGACCGCTCCTGTTCCACGAGCCCCGCGGCATGGGACAGCCCCCCGATGCGCACCGAGGTCTTGTTCACCTTCTCCGAGATCGGCAGAAGCTGGCTCTTCAGATGGTTGATGGAGAGGATGGTCACCCTCCCATCCCTTCCGGGGGCCGGGGAGACGAACGCCAGAAGGATACCGCAGATCAAGCCCGCTCCCAATAACCGTTTCCTCATCTCTCTCTTTCCCTCCGAATCAGTTTTTCGGCGTCGGCCCAGGACAGCGGTTGGGAGAAATAGAAGCCTTGCGCCTTTCCGCACCCCGCCTCGTCGAGCCAGGACAACTGCTCCTCCGTCTCGACCCCCTCGGCGACCGTATCCAGGTTCAGCGCGTTGGCCATGTCGATGATGGTGTGAAGCATCCTGGCCTCCTTCTCGGAGTCGAAGACGTGGCGGACAAAGGCTATGTCCAGCTTGATGCAGTCGAGCGGCAGGGAATGAATGTACTGCAACGACGAGTAGCCCGTCCCGAAGTCGTCGAGGAAGATCCGGACCCCCATCTCCCGAAGCCTGTCGAGCGTCGCGCTGACCCCCTTCAGGTTGTCGATGAGAACGCTCTCGGTCACCTCGACCACGAAACAGGAGGGGTCGATGGCCGCCTCGTCCAAGGAGTCCTGGATGACGGCCGCCGCATTGGGGCTCTGCAGCAGGTTGGACGACCCGTTGGCCGAGAAGTAAAAGGTGTTCGAGGACTTGCGTATGGCCTCCATGGCACGGCGCATCATGCAGCGGTCGATCTCGCCCACCAGCCCGATGCGCTCGGCGTAGGGGATGAAGCGCGAGGGCGGCAGGAAGCCCTTTTCAGGGTGCATCCAGCGCACCAACGTCTCGAACCCGCTGAGCCTCCGATCCTTGATGGAATAGACGGGTTGGAAGTAGGAGAGGAACTCGTCGTTATCGATCGCAGACCGGAGCTCGGCCCTCATATTGAGGATGGAGCTGGAGAAGGGGACCTCCTCTTGATCGTCACGCCCCTCGAAGAAGATGACCGCCCCCAGTCCGACCTTCTTCGCGTTCTTCAGCGCGCTCGCCGCCTTTTCGATGATGATCGAGGGGGAGTTCCAGGCGGAGACATCCGACAGAACCCCGATGCTCGCGCTGGGATGGACCACCCCCTCCCCCACCTCGCAGGGAAGATTGACCGCGTCCCGGGCCCCCTCCAACAGGGAAAGCAAGGCCGCCCTGTCCTGAATCTCGCCCTGCATCCCGATAAGGATGGCGAACTCGTCGCCGCCCGTCCGGTAGATCGTGCCCCTGCCGTCCAAGGCAGCCTTGAGCCGCTCGGAGATCATCACCAGGATCCTGTCCCCATTGACGTCCCCCACCTCGGCATTGATACTCTTGAAATGGTCCATGTTGACGAGCGCCAGGGCCGTCCGGTAGTCGGCGCCCGAACCAGACGCCGTTTTCTTCAGGACAGTGCCTATCTCCTCGACAAGCGACGTCCGGTTGGGAAGCCCCGTAAGGTCGTCGTAATAGAGCTTCCAGGCGAGCCGCATCTCGAGGCGCTTGCGGTCCGTCAGGTCCCGCGCCAGGAAGAGGATCGTCTTGCGCTTCCCGAAGGCGATGGAGCGCTGATGGATCTCGACGGGAATCTCCACACCGGCCAGGGAGCAAAGGAAGGCCTCGTAGACATCCTGCTCCTTCTCGGAACGGGCGGAGCCCTCCCCCCCATTCCTCCGAACCAGGGCCTCTATCGGCATCCCCCTGCCATTTTGGGGCGCCCCCCCCAGACCAAGGATTCGGCGGGCCTGGAGGTTGGCCAGGATGACCTCTCCCTCCAGGGTACAGAGGATCATGGCATCCGGGATGTTCATCACGATGCGCTCCAGCGTCCCGAAGACGACGTTGAAGGACCGGGAAAGGTCCGAGATCTCGTCGTTCCAGGTCACGGGGACGCGAAGGGACAGGCTGAGCTCCTCCGTGATCGTGTCCGCGACCTCCCGCAGCTTCTCGAGGCGATTGAGGACGAGGCGGGACAAAAGCTCCATCACGACCACCACAAGGACGATGCCGTTGAGGAAGATCCAGAGGTAGGAATTGTAGACCGCTTTCTTGCCCTCGTTGTAAATGTCGCGGGAGGTGCGGATCATCAGGGCATACGGGGTATCCGTGCCGATGACCGCGCCGCGCGTCTGCCACACCAGGGCCTGTCCCTCCGCCGACTCCTCGACGGCGACACTCTTGCTCCAACGGTCCGGGTAACGCTGGGGGGAGACGGGGAGGAACTCGCAGGGGTTCCCGAGGGTCTCCGAGATCTGCTTCAGCCGCTTCGCGAAGTCCACCCCGATGATGATCACGCCCCTGGCAGGACCGCTCCAGTTCGTCATCAGGATGGGGTTGCTCCCAAAAAGATAAATGCTGCCGTCCAGATTCATGAAATGGGGGGAGAGCGACCGCTCCTCGGAGTCGGAATCGGGCGCCCCCGGTTCCATCGCCAGAAACTGCGACCCAACCGCCTTGAGCCGCGTCAGTACCTCATTGCTCAGGGGGATCTCTCCGCCGAGCTCGTTGATCATGTACCCCACCACGGCGTTCATGTCCCTGTCGAGCACCGCCAGGAAATCGATATCCAGGGCCCGAAGGCTCGTACCGGTCAACAGTTCCTCGAAGCGCAGGGTATCCCGCGTATCCATGAAGGAATACATGGCGTCCCAAGCTCCCCAGTCGGAGACGTAGTCGGTCAGGCGGTTGACCTCGTCGTCGATGTACTTCTGCAGGAGAAACATGTTCTGCTCGAAAAAGCGGCGCTCCATACCCTCGAACGCCCTGACGGTATTGTGGGTCGTGGTCGCGCTCATGATCAGGGAAAGCCCCAGGAGGATCCCCACGATGGCACGGAAGACTTTTTTCTGCAGCTTCATGATACGTTTCCTCGTTCCATGCCGTCCTCCCGATGACATTAAGCACACTTGCCCGTTCCCGGACGGGAAAGCCGCGGGGCGAACAGGACCTACCCTAAAACGACCAATCCTCATGGGCCCCATGGCCCAAAATTTATTTCAGTATAACATCAAACGGGGAAAAATACGCAAATTATATGTCCCCCGGACACAGTATACCGAAAGCCTGCCTTTAGAGCCAGAATCAAGCCCTGGCGGCGGCTTTCATACAACTGGGCTCCCATCACATCGAGCAGAAGAAAGCATATCCGATACTCATCCAATTTCCACAGCAACATCGGTGCCATCCGGCTCCATCAATCGCAGGAACGCCCAAGCCGTATAACCAATCTCCTTGTTGGGAGGATAAAGGAGCCAAACGTGGCGCTTAAGTTCCTCCAAACCTCTAAGGGCCAAGACCTTAATTCCAGCCGGACGGCACCGATTGCTCAGGGCTATATCCCCGACGATGGACACCCCCATGCCGTTGGCTACCATCAATTTGATCATATCGGTACTGCCTGCCTCAATGATATCTCTCGGGGCAACTCTGTTCAGAAGGAAGTATTGTTCTACATAAGAGCGCAGAGAGGGGGCCTGTGCGTGCATCAAGAACACCTCATCGGAAAGATCTTGGGGTGAGACCAAAGAACGGCGTGCCCATAAATGCCAGGTGGGGAGGATCAAGGAAAAACCGCTCAATCCCCCCATCAAGGTTCTGGCAGGAAAACCCGTATCACGAGTTCCCTCAAAAATTTCATCGACAGCGATAAAGTCAAACTCGTTGGCCAGCAACTCCTGCTTCAACGCTATTTCACTTCCGATTCCTACCTTTATGCGTATCCCCGGAAAAACACGACTAAATTTCTCCAAATGTCTCGAGAGGACCATACCTGCATTTTCAGTCGTTCCAACAACCAGTTTGCCGTCTCCATATTGTAAATTTTTCAAGGCACGCAGGCGCTTGGGAATTTCCTCCATCGACGAGACGATACCCCCTGTCCACTCGTACAATGCTTTACCCTCAGGGGTAAATTGAATGCTCCGGCCCTTTCGGACAAACAGTTTCACCCGATAAAGCTCTTCCAGAACCGACATCTGCTGACTGACGGCAGACTGCGTCAGATGGAGGAGTTCCGCAGCCTTGTTAACGGACATGTTGTCATAGACGGCACGAAATGTTTTCAACCTTTCGTAAAGCATCGCATCCTCCCCTTAACGAATGCCAAATAAAGATAGCGGGATGACAGGCCCTCAAATACATAAGTTATTTTTCAAAAAACGACCAAAATATTTCATTTGCATTAATATATCTTTTCCCCTATTATAGGCCCACAGGTAAAAGTGTAAATTTGCCATAAATTCCAATTCTTAATTATTGCCCTGTATAAAGCAATTCGCCTTTCACTAGGAGGGATTGGCGATGGTAAATCCAGAACATTACAATACACTGTTCTCCTTGGCTCAGGATCTGATTCGAATTCCCAGCCCTCCGGGGCAAGAACGCGATGTGGCCGAATACCTCCAGCGAACCATGGGCGAGATGGGATTCACGGAAGTACAAAGCGATAAGTATGGAAACGTCATAGGAAGGATCTCTTTTTCAAAAGACGGGCCGGTCCTTCTTTTCGAGGGACATATGGACCACGTTCGCGTGCTGCACCCAGAATATTGGATTCACTATCCCTATGGGGGAGAGATGTCCAAAGGGTGCCTTTGGGGAAGGGGAGCTACCGACAATAAAGGAGCCCTCGCTGCAATGATCAGCGCGGCCTCGTTCCTCTCGCGGTCCGGAACTCACGGCCTGAGAGGGAGTCTTTATGTGGGAGCCTCCGTCCTGCAGGAGCCCCTGGAAAGCGTCGCTGCCTCAGGTATTGCCGAGTTATGCCATCCCGATTTTGTCGTCGTGGGGGAGGCATCGGGCAATGCCGTCATGCGAGGACAGAGGGGCAGGGCGGAAATCCTTTTGGAGACGAAAGGACAGTCCGTCCACTGCGCTTTTCCCCATGAAGGCATCAATGCGATACGCAAAATGCTGCGTGTCGCCTCCTTAATCGAGAAGGAGCTCTTCCTCCCGGAGGAGCCGGTTTTGGGCAAGGGCAGCATGGAGCTGACCTCCATCGAGTCCTCGCCGCAACAAGATTTCAACATCGTTCCCAATTTCTGTACCGCTTATTTCGATAGGCGTTTACTGCTCAGTGAAACGCGGGACGGAGTGCTGGCCGACATCCAGGAGATCCTCGAAGAAGAGGCTCTACGGGACGATGCTTTTCGGGCAAGTGTTCGTTACAGCACGAAGGAACAACTATGTTATACGGGAAAATTGCTGCGCTCCGAGGTATTTTACCCTGCATGGCTCTTGGAGGAAAATCATCCCTTCGTTCGAAGGGTATGTGACGGACTGCACTCCATGGGGCTGCCCTGCACGCTGGATATTTATCCCTATTCTACCAACGCCAGTTATTATGCTGGAGTTGCGGGTATCCCGACCGTAGGTTTCGGTCCCGCACAAATGTCCATATTACATTTGGACGACGAATATATCGAGCTCGATGACCTCGTTCGTATCTGTAACGGCTATGTGGGGATCGCACATTCCGTGCTTGCCACCTGATGTTCGTTATCTGTCGGGAACAAACGAAGTGCGGCATTCTCGCTGTCAGAGCAGGGCATTTATCAAAATCATCCACATTATCACGGCACGATTGGAACAATAGGTTTATCACATACTTTAAGGAGGGATTTTTATGAGAGAAAAGAAATTGGGCTACTCTTCTCAAATGGCTTTGGTGGTCTCCCTGATTGCAGGTTCCGTCGGCACAGGAAATATCTGGCGATTTCCACGAGTCGTCGCGATGAATGGCGGAGGAGCCTTTATTCTCGCATGGTTGGTCATGCTCTTTCTGGTATGCGTACCCATTATGATCGGAGAACATGTTATCGGCAGGGCCGCCCGGCATGGAACGCCCGGGGCATTCAGAGACTTCATAGGCAAACGCTACACATGGCTTGGAACCGTCGTCGCCGTAACTATGGCTGGCGTAGCCGCTTATTATTCTTCCGTAATTGCCTGGGTGTTCTATTATTTAGGATTGTCGTTGACCAAAGGATATTATGGGGTCGATAAACTATCGTTGTTCCACTCCGTTTCCAACGGCAACATCGTCACGGTAATCCTGTTCGTTATTGTTCTGCTCATCTCAGCTTGGATTGCCTATAAAGGGGTATCCGGAATTGAAAAGGCCAATAAGCTATTTATACCGGTTCTGTTTGGCTGTCTTGTTGCATCCGCAATTCACAGCGCTTTCTTGCCCGGGGCGGTCAAAGGGATGAATTATTTGTTTTCATTCGAAGCGCAGGAGCTGCTCAATTACAAAATCTGGCTTGAAGCATTGACTCAAGCCGTCTGGTCTGCCGGTCCAGGCTGGGGGTTATGCATCACTCTTGCCGTATTTTCAAAGGCCAACTCAGATGTAGCTTTAACCTCGACGATACAAGGCCTGGGGGATGCCTCCGCATCCGTTATCGCCGGATTGGCCGTAATCCCGGCAGTTTTCGCTCTGAGTCCCAGTACAACGGAAGCACTGAAAATTTGTGGTGCGGGGAACAACGGGTTGACATTCATCTCCATGACATCTCTTTTCGAGCAGATGCCGGGAGGTTATATCGTCTCCATTCTATTCTTCATCAGCCTTCTTTTTGCAGCTTTGTCCTCCAATGTCTGTCATTTCATGATCGTATCGCTTCCATTCGTAGATTCCGGGATCAGTAAAAAACGGGCTGTGACCCTTCTGTTCTTCATTCTGCTTATTCTAGGGCTTCCGTCAGCTTGGAACTCCAATTTTTTAACCAACCAAGATTGGGTCTACGGTCAAATGATGCTGATTGGGGCTCTTTTTTCATGCTTCGCCCTGGCCAAATTTGGAGTACGGAAGATTCGAACGCTCTTTTTAAACACGTCCTATACGGGAATGCACGTAAGCATCATCTGGGAACTTTCCGTCAAATTTATCGCTCCACTTATCGTGCTCATCATGTTCTCCTGGTGGAGCATCCAATCCATAGGCTGGGTCAAGGACTGGTGGAATCCCTTGGCCGTAGATAGTTTAGGGACATTCATCGCCCAGGGCTTCTGTATTTTGATCGTCTGCAAGCTGCTCAACAACAAGGTCGCCGATTCCGTAAAAGAAAAATACTTCAATGGAGAAACTTTCCCCGAGATACCCGACAACGAATTCAGCGCATGATCCCGGCGCAGCTCAGTTTTGTACGGAAAGGAGAACGATCGTAATGACTCGCGAAGCCATCGTCATGATGTCGCTGTGTTTTTTGCTCGTTTTTGGTGGTTTCATTGCCATGTCCATTCGTCTGCATCGAGTATCCAAAAACAGTGAAAATTAATGACTTCAGGCTAACTTGAAAGGGGATACAACTCAATGGAGCTGCTGGATTTTTCCAAGGATGAAATTCAAAAACGGATTGATTTATGTCGCGAGCGAATGAAGGAGTCCGGTTTCTCCGGGATGCTTCTCTCTGCCGAGAGCAACTTGAATTATTACGCCGATTACAAAACTCACGCTCCTTGGACCACCTTTACGCGGCCCAGCTTTCTCTTTATGCCGGAAAACGGAAGTCCTTTGCTTTACGTTCAAACTTTTGTCGAGCCCGAAGCCCGGACAGCTGCGAAATGCTGCCAAGTAAAAGGTTTCCAGAGCCTGCTTGGTCCTACGGCAAAGGATCTGCACTCCATTATGGAAGAGCTCGGGATGGAGAACGGAAATATCGGAATAGAATCGGGCTTCGAACAAAGGATAGGATTCCAGCTGAACCTCTACGAAAGCCTCAAAGATCTTTTGCCAAACGTGAATTTTTTGGACGCCTCCGCTTTGATCTGGAACCAGCGAATGATCAAATCAGAGGTTGAGATAGAATGCCACCGCAGAGCCTGTCAGGCGACCAGTTATGCGCACGATCATCTTTTTTCCATGGTGCATGGAGGCATGACGGAAATTGAAATCTCGCGTTTAGCCCAAAAGCTGATGCTCGATGGAGGCGCCCACTATCCCGGATTCGTTATCATCATTTCCGGAACAGGCAACTATGGCCGAATCAGTAAAACCGCCTCAAATCGGACACTGGAGGAGGGGGACTTTTTATGGCTGGACCTCGGAGCCCGCTATAACAATTATTGGTCCGACTTTTGCAGGGCAGGTGTCGTAGGGAAGAGAGAGCCTCATCTCGCTGACCTCCAAAAAAAGATTCACGAGATAACTTTATCGGCGGCCGAGACCATTAAACCGGATGTTCCGGTCGCCGACGTCGCCAGAGCCTGCAAAAACGCCCTTGAAAAAGCAGGATTCCAGGCATCCTTCGAATGCGGCAGGATGGGACATGGCATGGGTTTAATGAGTACGGAGCCCCCTTCCGTCACTATTTTCGATCAGACGATTCTAAAAGAAGGAATGATTATCAACCTGGAACCGGGTGTAGTCAATGACTCCGGGGTATTTGACGTGGAGGAGAATTTCGTAGTCACAAAGACCGGCTGCGAATGCTTGTCCGGAGGAACACGTGCGTTGCATTGGATTCCGTTGAAATGATGTAGGACCCTTGAGATACTCAACGACCACCGGCTTCCAGCCGGTGGTCGTTGAGTCGATGCCTTTCGCAGGTTTCCGCCAACACAACAAGAGCCTCCCCAGAGCTTCACCGTGTTTTCACCGGCAGTACCGTAGGATTCCTCACATCGAAGTGCTATGATGATGAGGTTGTGGAGACAGGATGTCCCCCTCCTGCGGGAAGACCGGGAGCCCGCCGGAGCGAGCCGGTTTTCCCGGAATCTGCAAGGAGATGGGATCGATGTTCGCCCAAAGGCTCCGGGCCCTGACGAAAAAAGAGGCGCTCCAGATCGTGCGGGACCCCAGCAGCATCGTCATCGCTTTCATATTGCCGCTCACCCTGCTCTTCCTCTTCGGCTATGGCCTGTCCCTCGACGCCCGCGAGATTCGTCTCGGGATCGCGCTGGAGGACGGCGGACAACCGGCGCGAGACCTGGCCCGGCGGTTTGCCGGAAACCCCTACTTCAAGCCCAGCCTCGCCGCCTCGCGCCAGGATCTCCTGCCCGGGCTGGTCACGGGGGAGCTCAAGAGCGTCCTGATCGTCCCGCAGGGCACCTCCGCCGCCCTTTATTCGGGCCAAAGCCCAGGCCAAAATCCGGGCCGGAAGGCCGCCCTCCAGCTGCTCACGGACGGGAGCTACCCCAACTCCGGCGCCCTGGCGGAGAACTACACGCTGGCCGCGATCCTCCAGTGGGGAGGGGAGCTGTCCCGCACGTCGCTGCCCATCGCCGTGGAGCCCCATTTCCGCTACAACGACGGGCTGGAGAGCCGGTACTCGCTCATCCCGGGCATCATGGCCGTCATCATGGCCCTGATCGGGACGATGCTCACGGCCCTGGTCGTGGCGCGCGAGTGGGAGCGCGGGACCATGGAGGCGCTCTTCTCCACGCCCGTCAGCGCACTGGAGCTCCTGCTGGGCAAGCTGATCCCGTACTACCTCCTGGCTATTTTCTCCACGTTCTTCAGCCTGGCCCTGGCCGTGTCGCTCTTCGGCGTCCCGTTCCGCGGCTCCCTGCTGGCCCTCTTCGTCGTAGCGTCACTCTTCATGATGTCGGCGCTCGGGCACGGCCTGATCATCTCGACGCTCTCCAAAAACCAGTACGTCGCCTCCTTCGCCGCGCTGCTCTCCGCCTTTCTGCCCGTCGTGCTCCTGTCCGGCTTCATCTTCGAGCTGAACTCCATGCCGTTCCTCCAGAGGGCGATCGCCGCCGTCCTGCCGGCCCGGTACCTGGTGACCTGCCTTCAGACCCTCTTCCTGGCGGGCGACGTCTGGCCGCTCTTGGTCCCCAACATGATCAAACTGGGGCTGCTGGGGCTCTTCTTCCTGGCCGTGACGCTCCGATACACCAAAAAGATGCTGGCCTGACCATGTTCGGACGCATCCGTTCCCTGGTCGTTAAGGAGTTCTACGCCGTCCTGCTGGACCCGAAGACGCGCTTTCAGGTGTTCGTCGGTCCGTTCGTCATGCTCTTTCTCTTCAGCTTCGCCATCACCATGGAGGTGCGCAACGCCCCCCTGGCGGTCCTGAACCAGGACAATGGAGACCTGGGACGCAGGCTCGAGGCGGCCTTCACCGCGAGCCCCGCCTTCACGCGCGCCTTCAGCCTGTCGAGCGTCCCGGAGGTCGAGCCGGCCATCGCCGAGCAGAGGGCGCTGATGGTCCTGCGCATCCCCGAGGGCTTCTCGGCGTCCCTGATGCGCGGCGAGCCGGTCTCCGTGCAGGTCGTCCTGGACGGGCGGAAGGCCAACGCGGTCCAGATCGCCTACGGCTACGCCGTCTCCATCACGAGCGGCTTCGCCCGCGGGCTCAGGAAGACCCTCACCGGGGCCGACGCACTCCTGTCCGTGGAGCCGCGCCAGCTCTTCAACCCGAACCACGACTACCTCTGGTTCACCCTGCCGGTGCTGCTGGTTGTGCTGACCCAGATGCTGTCCCTGCTCGTCTCGGGCATGAGCGTCGCGCGCGAACGGGAGCTCGGGACGTTCGAGCAGCTGCTCGTCTCGCCGCTCTCGCCCCTGGAAATAGTGGCCGGAAAGGCGCTGCCGGCCGCCGCTATTGCCCTCGGCATCGGGGTCGCCATCCACATCCTGGCCCGCACGGTCTTCGGTGTGCCCTGCCTGGGGAGCCTGGGGCTGCTGGCCCTCAGCTTCCTGCTCTTCATCCTGGCCTGCACGGGCGTGGGACTTTTCATCTCCTCGCTCTGCAACACGCAGCAGCAGGCGTTTCTGGGGGTGTTCACCTGCATGGTGCCCTTTGTTTTGCTCTCGGGGTTCGCCACGCCGATCGAGAACATGCCGCACGCCCTGCAGACACTGACCCTGCTCAACCCCGCCCGTCACATCATCGTCATCGCCCTCGGCGTCTATCTCAAGGACATTCCCCTGCGCGAGGTCGCCGTGCAGCTCCTCTGGCTCTGCGGGATCGCGGCGGCGACGCTCGGCGCCGCCGGGTGGTTCTTCAAACGCAGGATACAGTGACCGCTCGCTGCGCCGTTCGTTCCTATTCGGTTCCCGTTCGGGTTGCAAGCCGGGGTTCCGGGGCGGAGCCCCGGAGGTCGAGAAAAGGAGTTTTCGTTATGAAAAAACGGTTTATCTTTTCATTTTTTATTCTCGCGGCCGCCCTCGGTGCGCTTTACGCGACCGGGGAGCTCGAGGGGCTGATCGATCGCTTCCGCGAGAAGGACCCCAACCGGATAAGGCTCTACGGCAACGTGGAGATCCGGCAGGTGCTCCTGGGGTTCCGCGTCCCCGGCCGCATCGAGGCTATCTACCGCGAGGAGGGCGAGAGGGTGGCGTCCGGCGACCTGCTGGGCATTCTGGACCCCGTTCCCTACCGAATCAAGCGGTCGGAGGCCCGGGGGGCCATGCTCCAGGCGAAGGCGGCCCTGGACAAGCTGCACCGCGGGTTCCGCACCGAGGAGGTTCGAGAGGCGGAGGCTCGGCGCGACCGGGTCCGGGCCTCGCTGAACCTGGCCGAGAAGGACTATGGCCGCATCTCCAACCTGTTCACTCAGAAGGCCGTCGCCAAGAGCGATCTGGACCGGGCGGCGTCGCAGCGCAGCGCCCTGAGGGCGGAGCTCGCGGCGGCCGAGAACGCCCTGGCATTGGTACGCGAGGGCTACCGCAGGGAGGACATCGAGGCGGCCGAGGCGGCCTACGAGACGGCCAGCGCCCGGCTCGCGGAGGCCGAAAACGCCCTCTCGGACACGGAGCTCCGCTCCCCAGCCGAGGGGACCATCCTGACCCGCGTCTCCGAGCCCGGGACCGTCGTGGGGGCCGGCCAGGTCGTCTACGCCCTGGCGCTCGAGCGGCCCATCCAGGTCCGGGCCTGCATCCCGGAGCCGCGGCTGGGCCGGGTTCGGGTGGGGATGCCGGCGCGCATCGTCACGGACTCCTCCCCCGAGCCCATCGAGGGCATGCTCACCTTCATCTCCCCGACGGCCGAGTTCACCCCCAAGCAGGTGCAGACCGAGGACCTGCGCACCGACCTGGTCTACCGCGCTCGAATTCTGGTGGAGGACGATCGGGATGGGCGGCTCAAGAACGGGATGCCCGTCACCGTCTTGATGGACTCCCTGGAGGCCTCCGGA